>JAPUJS010000053.1 GCA_027296045.1 bacterium
GCCCAGACCCCTGCCGATGTCAAAGCCTTCGATACGCCCAATGACAACGGCGGCAGCATCACCCTGACCTGGCAACGGGCCGACAACCTGCCCATCGGCACACGCTACAAAATCCTGGTTTCCGAATCCCCCGACGGCCCTTTCCATGCGGCCTCCGAAATCGACCCGGCAGAAAATTTGATGTCGGATGCTCCGGCCATCTTCGGCCACGGCGCACAAACCTCCCAATATCACTACGCCCATGTCGAAAATTATCAGGACAACGAGGGCGAGTCCGTTGCCCTGGAAACCGAAAAAATCTACTATTTCCAGATTGTAACCCAAATTCCCTCCGGCGCGACCTACTCTTCCGAGATCTTACCGGCCGAGGCATTTCAAAACCTGTTCAACCGGACCAAAACCAACAATTTCGTCATGACTGTCCTGCTCTCCATCATCATCTTGATCTCCATTTCCCTGGCCAAACGCCGCGATTTCTACATCCGCCGCATCGCCGGATTGGAAGCGCTCGATGAAGCCCTGGGCAGGGCAACCGAAATGGGCAAACCCGTTCTGTTCGTCCACGGACTGGCCCCGATGGGCAGTGTCTCCACCATTGCGGCCGTCAACATTCTCGGCCAGATTGCAGGACGCACCGCAGAATACAATACTTCTTTACGGGTTGCCAATAACGATTCGGTGGTGATGGCCATCAGCCAGGAAGTTGTCAAAGAATCCTATCTCAATGCCGGCCGTCCCGATGCCTATTCCGACGACATGGTCTTCCTGGCGGCCACCGAACAGTTTTCCTATGCCGCCGCCGTGGCCGGCATGATGGTCCGCGAACGGCCTGCCGCCAATATCATGATGGGCTATTTCTACGCCGAATCCCTCCTCCTGGCCGAGACCGGCGCTTCGACCGGCGCCATTCAAATTGCCGGAACAGACTCCTACACCCAGTTGCCTTTTTTTATTACCACCTGCGACTACACCCTGATGGGAGAAGAGCTCTATGCCGCCAGCGCCTATCTGTCAAGAGAATCCCGGCTTTTGGGAAGCCTCAAAGGCCAGGACATCGGCAAAGCCCTTCTCTTGCTCGCCATCCTGGTTGGTACTTTTCTGGCCACCCTGGGCAACCAGACGCTGACCCACATTCTCACAGCCTATTGAGAGGAATACCCTATGCTCTTCTTGAGGCGTCAACTGCCGCTTATCATTGCCTTTGTGACGGGCATTGTTGCAATGGCAGTCTTTTATATCCCACACAGTGTTGCCCAGGAACTGGAGGGCAGTTTTGCTCGTTGGGACCGCATCATTCAGGCCTTCGCCCTTGCCCTGGGGCTATATAGCCTGATGCGTGTACACTGGGGCCACATCCGCCGGCAACAAGCTGGCTGGGGCTATAGTTTCCTCGTCTATGTCGGCTTTGGATTGATGCTGATTTTCGCCATTTACAACGACGGCCAGGGTCCCTTCCATGCGCAAGTCGCAGGCTCGGGTCCCTTCAACTGGATGTATACATACGTCCAGGTCCCCTCAGATGCCACGATGTTCTCCATCCTGGCCTTCTTCATTGCTTCGGCCGCCTACCGAACCTTCCGCGCCCGCTCGTCCGAAGCCGCCATTCTCCTCATTTCAGCCGTCGTTGTAATGTTCGGCCGCATACCCATCGGTGCCCTGATTTCCGACTTCATTCCCTCGACATCTCAGTGGCTGATGGCCGTGCCCAACCTGGCTGCCAAACGCGGGATCTTATTGGGCGTTAGTCTGGGCGCTATTGCAACCTCTTTGCGGATCATTTTTGGCATTGAGCGCTCCTACCTTGGCGGAGGTGACGAATGAAAGACATCCTGAGGAACCTGGACCGCCGAGTCGTCTTCATTTTTGTGTTCCTGGGGGCCATCCTGCCCACATTGGTCGCCTTTCGTCTGCCCATCAAAGCAACGCCCAACGTACGGGCGGTCTACGACACCATTGAAGAAATCGCCAACAAGGGTGGAGGCACCGTACTCATTTCGTTCGATTATGGCCCCGGCTCCATGCCCGAAGTCCAACCCATGGCCTTGTCCATCTTGCGACACTGCTTTGCAAGAGGTATTAAAGTGGTGGGCATGAACCACTGGCCTACAGGTGTGGGCCTTGCCCAACAGGCCCTGGATACGACGTCGAAAGAACTGAATCAAACCTATGGAGAAGACTACGTTTTCCTAGGATATAAAACCGGCGGACCCACCCTGATCATCAACATGGGTCAGGATTTTCACAATGCATTTGCCAAAGATCTTCAGGGCAATAACACAACGGAAATGGCCGTCACCAAAAACATCACCTCCCTCAAAGACTTCGACTATGTGATCAGTCTGGCGGCCGGTAATACACCAGACGGAATGTGGATCCCGTATGGCCAGGAACGCTATAAATTCAAATTCGGCATTGGATGCACCGCTGTGATGGCCCCCGATATGTTTCCCTATTTGCAATCCGGCCAAATGAACGGCATGATTGGTGGCCTGGTCGGGGCAGCCGAATACGAAACCCTCATCAATAAACCGGGTTCGGCCACAGACGGGATGCGGCCCCAGTCCATTGTTCACCTCATTATCATTTCGTTTATTATCCTGGGGAATGTGATATATTTCCTCTATGACCGTCCGCGGGGAGGCGTGCAATGAACCGGGATAAGATGCTTTTTATCGTCTTTCTTGCTCTGTTTATCCTGCTGAATATCTATCTCCTATCTTCAGAAAAACTTTCCGCCGATTGGTCTGGACTCGGCGTGATTGTCGCGGCCGGCATCACACTGGCACTCTATAGTTTTCTTTATAAAGACAATCTGCTTTTCAAATTTTCCGAACACCTCTACGTGGGAGTTGCCGCCGCCTATACCATCACACAGGTCTGGTATCTTGTTCTCCTAGCCGATGTGGTGACCCCCTTATTGAACCTCGACAACAACGCCGAGCGGGGAAGCGATTGGGTGGTGATCTTCCCAACCATTCTGGGTATTTTCATCCTCACCCAGCTCGCCTCTTCCAGATTCAGCTGGCTCAGCCGCATCCCCTTTGCCTTCATCGTGGGCCTGGGTTCTGGACTGGCCATCCCCCGGATCATCTCTGCGAATCTTCTGGCACAAATTCAGCCCACCCTCAGTCCGATCGACCTGAGCATCGAGGGATTAAACTTTCTGATCATCCTGATTGGTGTCATCTCGGTCCTGATCTACTTCTTTTATTCTGTCGAACACACCGGCCCCGTCGGCGTGGCCTCCAGAATCGGTATCTGGTTTCTGATGATCTCTTTCGGTGCCTCCTTCGGCTACACAATTATGGCGCGGCTCTCGCTGCTCATCGGTCGGGTCGGTTTTCTCATGGAAGACTGGCTCAAACTCGAGCTCCCTTTGTTTTAGAAACCGCACCGAAAGCGTTCCTGTATACAGATTTAAAAAAACAACGCATTCCGCGTTGTTTTTTGCTTAATTCTTGTTTTTATTTTATATTTAGCTGATTTTAGGTGCCCGATAGATGTCCCAATCGGGAACACATCCAGCGTCCGGGAGTCTAAATTATTTATAACCCCGGTTCCACCGGAGCCTCCATGGCAGACCCTTTATTATCGGTTGAAAACCTAAAAACATATTTCAACACCGAAAACGGTGTCGCCAGGGCAGTCGACGGGGTTTCGTTTACCTTACAAAAAGGGGAAACTCTGGGCCTGGTCGGCGAATCAGGCTGTGGCAAAAGCGTCACCTCCCTTTCTATTATGCAATTGGTGCCCACCCCACCTGGAAAAATCGCCGGGGGTGCCATCCGGTTCAAAGACCGGAACCTTCTGGAGATCACAAAAAAAGAAATGAGACAGGTCCGTGGCAACGATATTGCCATGATCTTCCAGGAACCCATGACCTCCCTGAACCCGGTTTTTACATGCGGATTCCAGATCGACGAAGCCGTCATGCTCCACCAGGGCCTCGACCGGGATGCTACCAGAAAAAAAACCGTAGAGATGCTGCATCTGGTGGGCATTCCCGATCCCGAACAGCGGGCAAACGAATACCCCCACCAGCTTTCAGGGGGCATGAGACAGCGGGTCATGATTGCCATGGCTCTCTCCTGCAACCCCGATCTCTTAATCGCCGACGAACCCACCACGGCTCTGGACGTCACCCTCCAGGCCCAGATCCTGGACCTGTTGGCGAAGCTTCAAAAAGAGCTTGGCATGGCCGTGCTGATGATCACGCACGATCTGGGTGTCATCGCCGAAGTGGCCGACCGAGTGGCCGTGATGTATGCCGGTAAAATTGTGGAAACCGGCACGGTGAACGACATTTTTCTCGACCCCCAGCACCCGTACACACAAGGGCTTTTGGCCTCTATTCCCAAGCCGACCGAAGATCAGGACCGTCTGCCCGTCATTGCAGGCACAGTACCCGACGCCACACGCTTCCCGGAAGGATGCCGGTTTGCGCCCCGATGCCTCAGAGCCGATACAGTCTGCGATCAGGAGCCCTCACTGTTAAGCTTCAAAGGCGAACATAGCGCAGCCTGTTGGATGGCAGAAGGATATCCGAATGCCGCGAATCCGGATTCGGTATCTGCAGTGGGGCAATAGAAATGAATCACCCATTGCTCCAAGTTAAAAACCTGAAAAAATACTACCCCATCAACCGGGGCATCTTTTCTCGAACCGTGGGCCATGTCCGGGCCGTAGACGGCGTCTCATTCGACCTCGAAGAAGGCGAAACCCTGGGCCTGGTTGGCGAATCTGGATGCGGAAAAACCACGACGGGCCGCACGATTCTCCGCCTCATTGAAGCAACCGACGGAGAAGTCATCTTCAACGGCACCAACATCTTTGCCCTCAACCACCGGGAACTCCGTCCCCTTCGTCGGGACATGCAGATCATCTTTCAAGACCCATACAGTTCGCTCAACCCGCGGATGACCGTTGGCGGGATGCTGACAGAAGCCTTAAAGATTCACAAGCTGGTAAACAGAGATGGGGTCAAAAATCGTGTTTCGGAGCTGCTCGAAACCGTTGGGTTGAGGCCCGAATACGCCGGCCGATACCCCCACGAATTTTCAGGCGGACAGCGCCAGCGCATCGGGATTGCCCGCGCCCTGGCCGTGAATCCCAAATTTATCGTAGCCGATGAGCCCGTCTCGGCCCTGGATGTCTCCATCCAGGCCCAGATCATCAACTTGCTCCAGGATCTCCAAAACCGATTCGGACTCACCTATCTCTTTATCGCCCATGACCTGAACGTCGTGAAACATATTTCCGACCGGGTGGCCGTGATGTATTTGGGGCGCATTGTCGAGATGACCGACAGCAAAACACTCTATGAAAACCCACAACACCCCTATACGCAGGCATTGCTTTCAGCAGTCCCGATTCCCGACCCCCGGGTCCGAAAACAACGCACCGTCTTAACAGGCGATGTCCCCAGCCCGGCAAACATACCTCCGGGCTGTCCGTTTCACCCCCGTTGTCCAGAACGCGAAGAGGCCTGCACCCAA
This sequence comes from bacterium, assembly GCA_027296045.1. Classification (GTDB taxonomy): domain Bacteria; phylum Latescibacterota; class UBA2968; order UBA2968; family UBA2968; genus JAPUJS01. Next base: position 5,496 of record JAPUJS010000053.1, read on the forward strand.
ATCGTTCCCGATCTCCTGGAGATCGATTCTGGCCACAGCGTATCGTGTATCTTGCGGACAGAACAAAAAAAATAAGGTTCCGGGTTATAAAAACTCGTAAACCAAAACAATCAAATCCGTGCCGGGCAGCATGTCTACCCAATAATCTTTTGAGGAGTTCCCATGAACCGTCTGCTTCACGTTTCCACCCTGGCGCTCATGCTCGCCTTTCTGGCCCAACCCGTTCAAGCCGGACCGCATGAGCCGCACATTTCCATTGCCAAGCAACTGGTGGTGGATCTTGCCGATGTGCCCTTAAATCGCCCGGTGCCGGACAAAAAGAACTTCACTATTTACAAACCCATTGATGAATTTTTCCCCACCCTGCTGGGATTACGCAGCCCCGGTGCGCAAGCCATTCGTACCAAATACTTTATCCTCTACTTCGACGAAGGCTCTGAAGGCACCGCCCGGCGCATCGCCGAGATCGCCGACGACACCCTGGAAAGCCTGAAACGGTACTACCCCTCCTTTGTCAAACGCTACATTCCCCTGCCCGTCATCATCGACAGCGGGTCCGACACATTCGGCAATGCCTATGTGGACCCCGACAACTATGTCATGGTCTTTGGGGCCTCGCCCATAGACTTTGAAATCCGCGGCACCAGCAGTTGGATTCAAGACACTTTTGTACACGAACTCGTCCACGCCATCACCCTCAAATCCAACCACAAATCCTGGCCGTTTCAACTCGGCATCCTCAACACGTCCCAGGCCAACCACAACCCGGACTACAGCTTTTCTATCCCCCTCTACTACCGATCTTCTCCCCGCGGCTTTAGTGAAGGCATCGCACAGTGGGAGTCCAAAAAACACGGGGGCGACGCCTGGGATTCCCACCGCGATATGATCCTGCGCATGGCGGTGCTGGAAGACAAGCTCCTGTCCTTAGATGAGATGGGCACCGTCAGTGGCAAAGACTCATACGATGGCGAACGGGTCTACAACCAGGGCTTTGCGTTGCACAACTACATCGAACAACGCTTCGGCGAAGAAAAAGTCCGTGCGCTCTGGGATGAAAAACCCTTCTTTAATTTCAACGGCGCCATCAAAAAAGTCACGGGGATCTCCAGCAAGCAGCTCTACCGAGACTGGAAGGCAGACCTTGAAACCCGCTACCAGGCCGCGGCCGACAGTATCCGCAAAATCGGGGAACGGGAAGGGGAACTCATTGTCGACATCGGCTCGTTCGACTACCACCCCAATTATTCGCCCGACGGCAAAAAAGTGGCCTTTGTCACCAACAACGACCACGATTATTGGATTACCGAATTGAAAGTGAAAGACCTGACCACCCAGAAAGTCACCAAGGTGGCAGAACGAGTGGACAACCGCTTTTCCTGGTCTTCCGACAGCGACGAATTGATCTACATCAAATCTCAGGGCGGACGCTGGGATATTTTTACGTATAACCTGACCACCAAAAAAGAAAAACGCATCACCATTCGCCTGGGCGGTAAAGACCCGGCCCTGTCTCCAGACGGCAAAAAGATCGTCTTTGTCTCCCACGATGACGGCACCATGAACCTGGCCCTGGTCAATACCGACGGCACCGACATCCAACTCCTCACCAAATACAACGACGGCACACAGATTTACGGCCCCAAGTGGTCGCCCGACGGCAAACAGATTCTCTTTTCGATTTATGAAAACGAAGACCGGGACATCGCCCTCATCTCCTCAGAAACCACCCCGAAACCCAAAAAGAACGGGAAGAACGGGAAAAACGGCCGCAAGAAAAACGGGGAAGCCGCCGAAATCGACAGTACCAAAATCTTCCCCGACAGCCTGGCCTATGCCAACAACGCCGAATTCAAACTCCTGATGCACTCCACGGCCGACGAACGGGATCCCGTCTGGCTGCCCGATGGTTCCGGCGTCGTTTTTTCTTCCAATCAGAGCGGCATCTTCAACATTTACACTCTCCACTTTGAAACAAACCGTCAAACCCAGGTAACCAACGTCATCGGGGGCGCCTTCCTGCCCACCGTCTCACCCGACGGCAACGATATCATCTACGCGGGCTATCGCGCCAAAAATTACAACATCTATCGCATCCCCCGGTCCCGAGAAGTGGCGGTCGCCGCACCCGACACGGTGTCGAGAGACTACTCCCTCCTCTACCAGGGCGACGACCTGGAAAAGCTGTACAACGTTGGGCGCTACACCACCACCATCAACTCCTACGGTGTGGTCCCCATTGTCTTGCTGGGCCCCACCTTTATCGGCAACCGCTTCGGCCTCGATCAACTCAGCGCCGGCTTCCAGGCCGCCTGGGGCGATCTTTTGGGCAACGATATTTTGGTGGCCACCTCGTTTATCGGCAAAAACCTGAAGCGCAAGCAAGATCTCAACTCCGATTTCGCTTTCTTCTATCAAAATTCTCTGGCGCCCGTGCGATCGGAACAGAGATCTTATTTGCCCAGCATTTTCTTCACCGGCAGCCGCTCCACCATCAACAGCGTTGTGGATCTGGGCACCGTTTTCGCCCAGCGAGACACCCAGAGCGGCACCCTGCAAACCGTGATCGACGACCGGGTGGTGCTCGTCCCCAATGCCACACAACATATCAGCATTTCCGTGACCGAAGAAGACGGATTTAAAGACGTTTTCACCGATTTTGTGGTGGGGTCCGGTCTTTCCCTGGGCAGGCAAGGCGTCTCCATCACCTATGCCTATCGCAGCTTGCGGGAAAACCTCCGGGCCAGGCAGACATTGCACGACAGCACGCGGCTTTTCCAGACCGTAAACGGACAGCTCGAAGAAATCACCGACCAGCTTCCTAACACCCTCGAATCCCAGGTCATCCTGGATGATTTTCTCTACCAAGACCTCAAATTCTACAAAAGCCACGAGTGGGCCGCCTCCTGGGGCTATCAGAGCTTTAAGCCCCGGACCGATTCGTTTCTCAATCCTACCGGCGGAAGGGCCGTTTCCTTCCGCTACCGACGAATCAACGCCACGGTCACCGACTCCCTGGCATTTTCGGCCGACCTGAACCAGGACAACATTCCCGATCCAACCGATTTTGACGTGTCCCCCACGCTGCTGCGGGAAGACAACGTGAAACTGGGGATGAACGAATTCATGGGGTCCTGGAACGAATTCATTTCCCTTCCGGGCAGAGCAACCCTGGCCCTCCAGGCATTTGTGGCCTACAAAGACATGCCCATCAAGGAAGTCCAGCGAGGCGGCGGCACGTTCGAAGGAGTCTTCTACTATCCCTTGCGATATTACCTGGGCGGATTGGGCACCCTGCGCGGCTACCCATATTTTTCAATCGCAGGCGGCAAGGCCTTCTTCGGCCGGGCAGGCCTCACCTTCCCCCTCGTCAAACGCGGAAGCCGGTCGCTTCCCCCGCTGACATTCGACAAGGTATACGCAACGCTCTTCTTTGAAACCGCCGCAGTAAGCAACGCTGTCAGCATCACCGACATCGGCTGGAACAGGAATGCGTTCCTTTCCGATTTCGGCATCGAAGTGCGCTTCCAAATGTTCTCCCAATACCGCCTCCCGATGTTCGGCTATTTCATCGCGGCCTTCCCCACCAAGCGAACCATCCCGGTCCGTAACTTCCCCGGTGAGACCGAAACCGTGGACCGGAGCCGTATCTACTTCGGGCTGGCATTCTAAATACCCCATGTTCCGAGTTTTGCATTCCCGGTTTCTTGCCGGGAATGCGAAACCGGGAACTCGGAACGTCTATGGTCCCACTTTTCAAAGCCCTGCGTCCTCAGCAGTGGATCAAAAATTTCTTTGTCCTGGCTGCCCTTCTCTTCTCCCAGCATGTTCTGGATCCCGCCTATTTGCTCCGCAGCAGCACTGCCTTCTTCTGTTTCTGCCTCATCTCCAGCGCCGTTTACCTCTTCAACGACATACAGGATCGGGAAAACGACCGCCAGCACCCCGAAAAACGCCATCGTCCCATTGCCTCCGGGCAAGTCGGAATTCCCCTGGCAGGGTCAACCGCTGCCCTTTTCACCTTTGCAGCCCTGACCTTCGCCTTCCGGCTGGACGTCCGTTTCGGCACCGTCATTCTGATTTACGGATTGCAAAACCTCGGCTACTCCCTCCACCTCCAGCACGTGGTCATTCTCGATGTTATGATCATCGCCACCGGATTTCTCCTCCGGGCCATCGGAGGTGCGTTTGCAATTGATGTCGAAATCTCCTCCTGGTTTATCCTCTGTACGATGCTTGTGGCCCTGTTATTTGGTTTTGTCAAACGCCGCCAGGAATGGATGCTACTGGAAGAAGGCGCTCCCAAACACCGCCGAATTTTAGAAGAATATTCCCCGCAGTTTCTCGACCAGGCCATCTCCGTTCTCACGTCCGGCGCCCTGGTGGCCTATGCCTTGTATACCATGTCGCCCGAGGTCGCCCAAAAGCTGGGCACTCCCTACCTCAATCTCACCATTCCCTGTGTCGTCTATGGCCTGCTCCGCTACCTGTATCTGGTCTACAAAAAAGGCGAGGGGGGCGATCCGACTTCCACCCTGCTCCAAGACCCTCCCCTCCTGATCACCGGAGCAATCTGGCTTGCGATTCTGGTGACAATCCTTTATTTTTAGCATCCCCACCTTGAAATTTCCCACCTCTTGTGTTCCAATAGAAGGTGATTTATGTCCAAATCCAAAGTCGCCGTTTTAAGAACCACCCCCCAGACCGTCCTGGCCGACTACCACCGTCTGCTGAACTTGGCCGACTATCAGGATGTCATCGCCAAAGACATCGATACGGCCCTCAAAATTAACATCTCCTGGCACTTTTTCTACCCGGGCAGTTCCACCACACCCTGGCAGCTCGACGGGGTGATTCGGGCCATGAAACAAGACGGCTACGACCCCAATTTGATCCATGCGTGTCACAACCGCACCGTGGTCATCGACGCTCATTTGGGCGAACGGGAAAACAAACACCTCCCTGTTATCGAAGCCCACAACCTGCGCAATATTCACCTCTACGAAGGGGAAGAATGGATCCACATTCGGGATGCCGTGGGAGACCTTGCAAACGACTTCCTCTGTTTGAACGAGGTCTATCCCAAAGGCTTTCAGATTCCCAAACGCTTTTTGGGCGAAAACATCATTCACTTTCCCACTGTCAAAACCCATGTCTTTACCACCACCACAGGGGCCATGAAAAATGCCTTCGGCGGGCTTCTAAACGAACGCCGACACTGGACCCATCCGGTCATCCACGAAACCCTGGTCGACCTCCTGATGATTCAGAAAAAAATTCACCCCGGCGTCTTTGCCGTGATGGACGGCACCTTTGCCGGCGACGGACCCGGCCCTCGCTGCATGATTCCCCACGTCAAAGACGTCATCCTGGCCAGTTCCGACCAGGTAGCCATCGATGCGGTGGCCGCCAACATGATGGGCATCGATCCCCTCTCCATCCAATACATCCGCCTGGCCCACGAAATGGGCCTGGGCTGTGGCGACCCCCGGGAAATCGAGATCGAAGGCGATCCCGAAGTCGCCAAAGAGAATTGGAATTTTGAAGGCCCCTTCAAAAAGATGACCTTCGCCTCGCGCATGCAGCACAAAATCTACTGGGGGTCCCTCAAAAAGCCCATCGAATGGTCCCTCAAAACCATCCTGGCACCCTGGGCCTATATAGCCTCGGTCATCTACCACGACAGCTTCTGGTATCCCTTCATTGCCAAGAAAAAAATGCGGGAAGTCCTCAACAGCGCCTGGGGACGCCTCTTTGGCAACTGGGAACAGCTTACCCCCGACGAACAGGGCTTCCCTTCCGTGGGGGACGAAGCCCCCGAAATCCGCAAAACCGGCCTCCGCGCCTTCTGGGAATCTCTCGGCATTCTGGGCACCTGCATTGTCGAAGCTCCCGAGTTCCTGCGAAGCAGAAGAAAGCCGCTTCACAAAGGGTAAGCGCAATCCGGTCCTAAAAAAAGGGCACCACTCAGTAAACCTCGATGCATGCTCAGAAGCAACCTGCGCCCGAATTCTGCACCGATTGTACCGGGAGCACAGCGCAACCATTTGCCACAGGGCCAAGTTTTTTCAATCCCTATGTCTTCTCCCATCCTCACCATCCAAAACCTCAAAACCCGCTTCCACACCATCGACGGCCTCGTCACCGCCGTCGACGGCGTCGACCTCACCCTTTACAGGGGCGAAACCGTCGGCCTGGTCGGCGAATCTGGCTCCGGCAAAAGCGTGACGGCCATGAGCATCATGCGCCTTCTGTCCGAACCCCCTGCCGAGATCTCAGGACAAATCCATCTGTCCAGAAAAAACGGGGAAACCGTCGAAATCACCTCCCTCTCGCCCAACCATTCCACCATGCAGGACATCCGTGGCAACGAAATCGCCATGATCTTCCAGGAACCCATGCGGGCCCTCTCACCCGTCTTTACCGTTGGCCACCAGGTTGCCGAAGCCATCTGGCTGCATCGCGACGTATCGAAAAAAGAAGCTTTTCAAGAAGCTATTGGCCTGCTCGACCGTGTGGGCATTCCCGATCCTTCCGGTCGCATCAAAGACTATCCGTACCAGCTATCCGGAGGGCAACGACAACGGGTCATGATCGCCATGGCCCTGGCCTGCAGACCCGCCCTCCTCATTGCAGATGAACCCACCACCGCGCTCGATGTCACAATCCAGGCTCAAATCATGGAACTCTTAAAGGAACTCCAGACAGAATTGAACCTGGCCATCCTGCTCATCACCCACGACCTGGGTATCGTCGCCGGCACCTGCTCTCGCGTCCATGTTATGTATATGGGACGCATTGTCGAATGCGGAGATATTTACACCATCTTCGAACACCCAGCACACCCTTATACCCGGGGCCTGCTCCAGAGTATACCGATCCCCGGAGAAGGTCATAAAGAACGCCTCCCCGCCATTCCGGGCACCGTACCCGACCCCCAGCACTTGCCAACAGGCTGCGCGTTTGGCCCCCGCTGCGATCTGTTTGAAGCCGGCATGTGCGATCGGGATCAAGAAGTCGAAATGGTTTCCCTCACCGAAACCCACAGCGCCAGGTGTTATAAAACATGAGATCGTTCCAGGTTCGGAGTGCCAAGTTGGCACCCCGAACCTGAGATCTGGAACCCCTATGCCCGACCTCATCCTGAAAGTTCGCAATCTGAAAAAATACTTCCCCATTCAGCGCGGTCTCTTCCGCTCTGTTGTCGGCCATGTCAAAGCCGTCGACGGGGTGGATTTCGATGTCTACCGGGGCGAAACCCTGGGCCTTGCCGGCGAAAGCGGGTGTGGCAAAACCACCACTATCCAAACCGTGATTCGTGCCCTCGATCCCACCGATGGCGAAGTCACCTATTACAACGGGGAACGAGACATCGACCTCTTCGCCCTTTCAGGAAAAGACCTCATCCCCCTTCGCCGTGAAATCCAGTATGTGTTTCAAGACCCCTTCGGATCGCTCGACCCCCGGATGACCGTGCACGACATCGTGGCCGAACCCCTTCAGATCCACAACATCGCCGAAGGGCGAGACCTGTCCGAGCGTGTCGCCGCCCTCTTAGAACGTGTTGGCCTCAATCCCGCTCACCTGAACCGCTATCCACACGCCTTCTCCGGGGGACAACGCCAGCGCATCGGCATCGCCCGGGCCCTGGCCCTCCGTCCTAAATTGATCATGCTCGACGAACCCGTTTCGGCCTTAGACGTCTCTATCCGGGCCCAGGTCCTCAATTTGTTAATGGACCTCCAGGAAGAATACAACCTCACCTACATCCTTGTAGCGCATGACCTGGCCATTTTAGAACGCGTCTGCGACCGTATTGGCGTGATGTTCCTGGGGCAAATCATGGAACTCTCCGAGAGCCGTCAGCTTTTTACAGAACCGCTTCACCCCTATACCAAAGCCCTTCTCTCGGCCATTCCCATCCCCAATCCCCGAATCCAGACAAAGCGTGAAATCCTCCAGGGCGATGTGCCCGACCCTTCCGATTCGCCCGAAGGATGCAAATTCTGCGGCCGCTGTCCCCTGGCCGAACAGCGCTGTTTTGTCGAAGAACCCGGCCTTCGAGAAATCAGGGAGAACCATTTTGTGCGATGCCACCTCGTCGAATGAAGCGATCCTCACCGCCATTCGACACACCGTCCCCACCCTCCTGCCCAACCGCCCCGAAGTCTCGGACATCCAGCCTGTATCCCAATCGCGTCACCACTCCGTCTGGAAAGTCGGCACCCGGGATGGCACACTCCTGGCCGTCAAACACCAGCCTTTTGCCCCCTTTACAAAAAACAGACCCTACGACCTCCTGGAGGTCGAGCAACACACCTGCAAGTTGCTTGGGGCTTCCCAAGCCCCGATCCCGCACTTGGTTGGAATCAACCGCGATCACGACCTGATTTTCTCCCAGTGGTGCGGCGACCTGACCCTCGATGACGTGTGCCAAACATCGAATGCGCAAACCATCGCACAAGTGGGCAAATACACCATCAACGGCTTCCTTGCATTTGAAGCCGCCTTCCGGCAACACACGCCCGACCTCGCCCACCGCGCCTTCCCGGGCTGTGATCCCGAAAGCCTTCTAAAAACCTGGGGTGAAATCATCGGTCCCATTTCCGATCGCCTC
>JAPUJS010000530.1 GCA_027296045.1 bacterium
CACATCGGCCATTACGGCTCGGCCGGCCATTACGCCCGCATGTGCAAAGACGAAGGCTGCATCGGCTTCTCTGTCCAGGGCTCCCACAACCAGGGCGACGCCAGAGGCCAGGACCCCAAACCGCAACTCGGCTATTTCGGCAATCCCCCCATCAGCTTTGCCATCCCCTCCGGCGACGAGTCCGACGTCATCCTCGACGCCGCAACCTGCATCATGGCCGACTACCAGCGCGGCCCCGAATTCGACGACCTACTCTCCAAAATCCCCGCCGCCTTCTTCAAAAGCATCGGCTACACCGCCGTCGCCACCCTCCTGGGCGGCAACCTGGCCGGCCTCTGCCTGCCCTCGGCCGAAGAAATCCGCAAGCGCTGGCCAGGCGCCCGTCGCGGCGGTATGGTCCTGGCCATTCACATCGACACCGTCGTCCCCGAGGCCGCCTTCCGCTCCGAAACCGACCGCCTCGTCCGGGATGTCCGCGAAAGCTACGAGCCCATGCCCGGTTCTGACGAAGCCCTCCTTCCGGGCGCCATCGAAGAACAGCGTATGGAACAACACCAAAAAGAAGGAATCCGCTTTGGCGACATGGAACAGGAATCCGCCCGCCTGGCCAGCGAACGCCTGGGCGTGCCGCTCCCCTGGGATGAATAAGAAGCGCCCATGCCTGACAAACCCAACATCATCAAGTGACCACCTTACCCCTGGAGTTCCCATGAGCACCATATTGACCAACTTCCCAACCTATGAGTCCATCGGTGTCCGTCCCCTCATCAACTGTATGGGCACCTACACCCGCATCAGCGGCTCCCTCCTGTTGCCCGAAGCCAGGGCCGCAATGATGGAAGCCGCCAACTCCTACGTTGATCTCGACGAACTCATGAATGCCGTAGGTGCTCGGATCGCAGAACTCATGCAGTGTGAATGGGCCTACGTCACCGCCGGCTGTGCCGCCGCCCTGTGTCAAGTCACCTCCGCCTGTGTGGCCGGCAAAGATCCCGACAACCTGAAACGCCTGCCCGACACCACCGGCATGAAAAACGAAGTCCTCTACCAGCCCGGCCACCTCCACATCTACACCCACGCCATTCGCATGGTCGGCGTGCAAATGATCGAAGTCAAAGACCACGACGAACTCGAATCTGCCATCCACGCCAACACCGCCATGTACGCCTTCTTCGGCGACCGAACCGACCACAGCGACATCCCCCTCCAGGACGTTATCACCATTTGCCGACGTCACAATGTTCCCGTCTTTGTCGACGCCGCCGCCGAACGCCCTGACGTGCCCAATACATATCTCGAAGCCGGTGTCGACGCCGTTGCCTACAGCGGTGGCAAATGTCTGCGTGGTCCCCAGGCTTCCGGCCTCGTACTCGGCCGAAAAGACCTCCTGCAAACCGCCTTCTCCCACAGCGCCCCACACCACTCTCTCGGACGCCCGATGAAGGCCGGCAAAGAAGAAATCATGGGCCTGCTCGCCGCCGTCGAACAGTGGGTCAAGCGCAACCACGACGCAGAGTGGCAAGAATGGGAACGCCGGTTGACAACCATCACCGATGCCGTCTCGCCCCTCCCTTCCATCACCACCCAGACCCGCCAGCCCGGCCGCTCTAACGTCGCGCCCACCCTGGAAATCCACTGGGACCAGGCTTCCATCCCGCTCACACCCGAAGCGGTGCGAAATCAGCTCTCTCAAGGCGATCCGAGAATTGAACTGTTTACCCACAAAAATGGAGTGGAGATTATGCCTTATATGATGGAAGAAGGGGAAGATGAAATTGTGGCAGCACGTTTGAAAGAGGTGTTGGGAGGTCCCAAATAGGGTCATCAAGAGGGTAACTTGCTGAAAATGGGGTCCTATCAATTGATAGGACCCCATTTCTCACTTTGGACAAGCATCCGTTTTGTATTACATTCATATATCTACAGATTTTGGATCACAAATTGTCGTATCTTTACAGGATCATGTATGTCAAACATCCGAATATTTCTTCTCAACCCCCAGCCACCGTCAAATCCAGCCTTGCTGCCAAAGATCCAGCCCTCCAGCCCACCTTCAATCACCTTTGATATGCAATAAAATCCCCATCACTGGATCATCCCACATCTATGTCAAATCCCGGCTCACCACTTTCCGAATCGACCGAACCGGTCGAATCCGCGCCCACCGGCAGATTCGATTTTTCCTTCATCCGCACCATTCTCGTGCTGACCCTTCCAATTGCTCTGGGCCGGCAGGTGGAAAACATCATGGGAATGGTCAACATCTTCCTGGTCGGCAAACTCGGCACCGAAGCCATCTCCGCATACGGCATAGCCAGGTCCGTCACCATGGTCATGAGCTTTGCCATGATGGCGGTGACCACCGGCACCTTTGCCCTGGTTGCACAGGCCATCGGTGCCGGCTCCATGGAAGACGCCAGCGCCACAGCCAAACAATCCTTTACCCTCCTCTTCCTGCTCAGCATAGGCATCAGCCTGGTGGGCATCCCGACAGCACCCTACATGCTGCCTGCGCTCAGTGTGGGCCCGGAGGTCGTCGCCCTCGGAACGCCCTATCTCCAGGTCTATTTTGTGGGCATCCCCCTGATGATGCTCAACTATGCCGTCACCAACTGTCTCCACGGCGCAGGAGACACCCGAACCCCCTTTTACATTGGCATCATGAACAATATTGTCAGAATCATCGCCACCTACCTCCTCATCTTTGGAGTCTGGGGCCTGCCCCGCCTGGGCGTCACAGGCGCAGCCTACGGGGACATCATCGGCCGTGGGGTGGGCACGATAGCTGGCTTCAGCGTACTCTACAGCGGCCGCCTCCGCCTCCGCCTTTTGCCCGGCACTTCCTACCGTCCCAACCTGGTGTTGGTTCGTCGCATCCTCAAAATCGGCATCCCTTCAGCCGTTGAAGGTTTTCTCCGCAACGGCTCCAGCCTCATCTATGTCAAATTCGTCGCCCTCACCGCCTTTTCCACCGAAGCCGTGGCGGCTTTCTCCATCGGCCGCCAGATAGAACGTGTGCTCCATCACACCTCGCTGTCCTTTGGCACGGCCGCCACGACCCTGGTCGGCCAGAGCCTGGGCAGGAAAAATCCCGAAGAGGCCGATCGGCGTGGCTGGACAATCCTGCTTATCGCCGTCCTGACCACCCTTATTGTGGGCCTGCCTACAGTCCTCTTTGCCCGATCCATCATGGCCGTTTTCACGGATGCGCCTCAGGTCATCCAGATCGGCAGCTTTTACCTCTATGCCATCGTCCTGGCCGAACCTTTTATGGGCGCTGCCAGAGTGAGTGGCGGCGCCCTTCGGGGCGCTGGCGATACCATGCCTGCGCTCATCTATACCCTGATCTCCCAGTGGTGCATCCGCCTTCCGGTGGCCTGGGTGCTCGCCTTCTGGGCGGGCTATGACACCAACGGCATCTGGGCCGCCCTGATCGTCTTCAGCGTCATCCAGGGCTTTCTCACGGTTCGAAAATATGCTCAGGGCGAGTGGAAAAAACGTAGAATCTAATCCCTATATAACCTATGCCTAACCTGACCTGCTTCGCCACCGCACCAAGAGGCTTCGAACCCCTCCTCGCCGATGAGCTCATCACCCTGGGTGCCACAAACGTCACCCCCGCTCGATCCGGCGTCCGGTTCCAGGGGTCCCTCGAAACCGTTTACCGCACCTGCCTCTGGTCTCGTATCGCCAGTCGCATCCTGTTCAACCTGGCCACGTTTCCCGCCCCCACACCCGAAGCCCTTTACGAAGGTGTCCAGACCATTTCCTGGGACGAACACCTGACCCCTGAAAAAACCCTCGCCGTAGACTGCACCTCCATTCAATCCAACCTCACACACACTCGCTACGCCGCCCTCAAAGTCAAAGATGCCATCGTCGATCAGTTCCGCGACACGTTCGGAGAACGCCCCTCTGTCGACACCGAACACCCCGACCTCAGCATCCACATCCACATTTTCAGAAACACTGCCACCTTAAGCCTCGACCTTTCCGGTGAAAGCCTCCACCGCAGGCATTACCGAACCGACCCCCTTCAGGCCCCCCTCAAAGAAAACCTGGCCGCCGCTCTGCTCCTTCGCGCCCGATGGCCCGAAATCGCCGCCTCAAACGGACCTCTCCTCGATCCCATGTGCGGCACAGGCACCCTGCTCATCGAAGCCGCCTTCATCGCTGCCGACATCGCCCCCGGCCTGCTGCGCCCCACCTTCGGCTTTTCGGCGTGGCAACAACACAATTCCGCCCTTTGGCACACCCTGCTCACAGAAGCCCAACAACGGCGCGAAAACGGTCTCTCGTCTCTCCCCTCCATCGTCGGCTATGACGAAGACCCCAAAGCCGTCACAGCAGCCATCGGCCATGTCCAGAACGCCGGCCTGCACGGCCGCATCCACGTCGAAAAACGCGACCTCCCAAATGCCACCCCCCCTAAATCCCAAACCCCCGGCCTGCTCATCACCAACCCGCCCTACGGCCAACGCCTGCACCAGAAAAATCTCACCGACCTCTACACCCACCTCGGCACCCTCCTCCAAACCCAATGCCCCGGCTGGAGAGCCGCCCTCTTCACCGGCAACCCCACCCTTGCCCCTCATCTCCACCTGAAACCCCGACGCACCTACGATCTGAACAACGGAGCGCTCAAGTGCAAGCTCCTGATTTACAAACTCGCTTCTGATCCTTCGGTTTATACACAAGGTACCAATAAGAAAGGGTCCTCATGACCTTCCCAACCCTCTCCGAATCCCTCCGCCTCGAACGCCTCCAACCCCCAACCTCCAAAGTCCGAATCGTCCTCGACACCGACACCTACAACGAAGTCGACGACCAATTCGCCATCTGCCACGCCCTGCTCTCTCCCGACCAGATGACCGTCGAGGCCCTCTACGCCGCCCCCTTCAACAACAACCGATCCAACGGCCCCGCAGACGGCATGGAAAAAAGCTATGGTGAAATCCTCCGCCTCCTCGACCGCCTCAACATCGCATCCGACGACTTCGTCTTTCGCGGTTCCACAGGCTATCTCGAAACCGCCGATCAAGCCCGGGAAAGCCACGCCGCCCGAGACCTCGTTCAAAAAGCCATGGCCTCCGACCAAACCCTCTACGTCGTCGCCATTGGCGCCATCACCAACATCGCATCCGCCATCCTCCTGGAACCAAACATCATCGAGCGCATCGTCGTCGTCTGGCTCGGAGGCCACGCCCCCTACTGGCCCACGACCCGAGAATTCAACCTCGCTCAGGACCTGCATGCCGCCCGGGTCATCTTCGACTGCGGCGTCCCCTTTGTCCAGATCCCCTGCCGCCCTGTTGCCTCTCACCTCCTCACTACCATGCCCGAACTCGAAGTCCACCTCCAGGGCAAAAGTACCATCGGAGACTATCTGGTCGAAACCGTCAAAGGCTATCGCGACAGCCACTATGCCTGGGCAAAAGAAATCTGGGACATCTCTGCCACCGCCTACCTGGTCAACCCCGATTGGGTCCCCACCCATCTGGTACACAGCCCCATTCTGACCGACCAGGTCACCTGGAGCCATGATCCGGGGCGCCACTTCATCCGCGTGGCCTCTGGCCTGAACCGCAACGCCATCTTCAAAGACGTCTTTCAAAAATTGGAACGAGTAAAATAGGGCCCTACCGGAATTGCCAACCGCCTCAAAATAGCCTCCCTGGAATAAGGATGAATCGCATTCCATCCAAATAAAAAAACCGCCAGGGTTGGATTTAACCCGGCGGTTTTTTTATTTTGAACAGAGATCTATTTGAAGCGTCCGAAAATAAACACATCTAAAGGAGGGACTCCATGAAACCATTGCTCACCTGCTTCATCCTGTGCCTGATCGCTGCCCACCTCCACGCCGAACCGGCCAACCCTGCCAACCGCCTCAAAATAGCCTCCCTGGAATAAGGATGAATCGCATTCCAGGGAGGCTATTTTGAGGCGGTTGGCAATTCCGGTAGGGCCCTATTTTACTCGTTCCA
>JAPUJS010000531.1 GCA_027296045.1 bacterium
ATTCGGTGAGGGGATTCACCAGAGGTTGCGTTGCAGGAGGGATGGAGACCCGGTGCCCTCCTGTGTTTTCGCCCCTACATTTAAGGAAGAGGCTATGGCAAGCAAAGAGGAAGTCAAAAAACAGATCTGCGAAGCCATTGATCGGCGACAGGGACAGATTGAGCGGATTGGGGATCATATTATGGTGAATCCCGAATTGGGGTTTAAGGAGTTCGAGACCGCCAAACTGGTTGCCGGTACGATGGAAGAATTTGGCATTTCCCATGAAACAGGGCTTGGAATAACCGGTGTAAAGGGCGTATTGCGGGGCAAAAAACCCGGTCCGACGGTAGCGTTGATTGGCGAGTTGGACTCTTTGCTGGTGTCGGACCACCCGGATGCCGATGCAGCAACCGGGGCAGCCCACGCGTGCGGACACAATGCGCAGATTGCCGGATTGATGGGGGCGATGATGGGCATTGTAGACAGTCGAGCGGCCGAGGACTTGGCCGGAACGGTGATCTTTTTTGCGGTGCCTGCTGAGGAATATGTGGAGGTGGAATATCGGTTGGGGCTTGTGCGCGAAGGGAAGCTGAGTTTTTTGGGCGGAAAGCCCGAGTTGATTCAATTGGGCCATTTTGATGATGTGGATATGGCCGTGATGATTCACACCCACAGCGATGAAAGTTTGAAAAAGGCCGGGGTATCGGCATCTTCCAATGGGTTTGTGTCCAAGATGATTCGTTTTTTAGGCCGGGCCGCCCATGCGGGGGGTGCGCCGCACAAAGGGGTCAACGCGTTGAATGCGGCTCAGATCGCACTATCGGCCATCCACGCACAGCGGGAGACGTTTCAAGATCAGGACGCGATTCGGGTGCACCCGGTCATTACCAAAGGTGGCGATCTGGTCAATGTGATACCCGCTGAGGTGAAGATGGAAACCTACGTCCGGGGGCGGACGAGTGAAGCGATCTTAGATGCCAATGCCAAGGTGGACCGGGCATTGCGGGCAGGTGCTATGGCGGTGGGCGCAAAGGTGGAGATTGAGACACTTCCGGGGTATATGCCGTTGAAGAACGACCCGGATTTGAAAGATTTGTTTCAAACAAATTCCGAGTCTCTGTTTGGCGCCGATGAATTTTCAGAAGTCGGACACCGGACGGGGTCAACGGATATGGGCGATGTCTCTCATATTATGCCGGCTCTCCATCCCTATATGGCCGGGGCAAGCGGACCAGGCCACAGCGTAGAGTGGCATATTTCCGACAAGGAGATGGGGTATGTGGCACCCGCCAAGTCTCTTGCGATGTTGGCCGTGGATCTGTTGTATGGAGAAGCCGATCAGGCGAAGGGAATTTTGAAAGACTACCGACCGGAAATGTCCAAACAGGCCTATCTGGAATTCCAATCACAGATGTTCCGGACCGAAGTGTATGACGGCGAGATCGACGTGCTCCCCCGACTGAAGTCAGGGGATTCCGGAGGCAGTCTATAAATCAGGCTGCGTTCCGTGAACTTACGGCTTCGTGGACCGTATGGTGGTTAAACACCAAGACCACGGGGTGCGCCGGGCACCCACTACTGGGAACCCCAGATACGTGTTCAAGCAACCTGAAAAGGTTATCGTAGCCCGAAGGCCGAGGTGCTCTTAGAACACAACCCACATCGTTTTACCCAACGCGGGTTTACGGTTGGAACCCCATACGATGTCAAAGAACAGACTACTGGTTGAGTATACTCACAACAGGTGAGTTCGTCAACCCCGCACTAAAGCACGGGGTCTCCTGCGACATCTTTTAGGAGGTCGGTACGGTCGGATAAAAATATCAGAACCCAACGAGGCGGGCGGCGTTCAATGTGAGATGCGCTGGCCGCTTTTTTTTGTATATTAGACAGATTTCGAATCGTGAATGCCCAACTATGAGGGGGATATGTCGCGAACGTTTGTTGGACATGGCATTTTATGGCTTGCTTTTTTATTGGGATGGACCGGAACAGGTGATGCCAATACGGCTCCGGTTGCCAATCGGGATTTGGTGGTGGTGGAGCAGGATGGGAAAGTCAATATTGCGGTGTTGGCAAACGATGTGGACGCCGATGGGGATTCTCTGATTTTCAGAGATATCCTGCAACCGGCTTTGCACGCCCGGCTGTTGATCCCAAATACCGATGGGACCGTTCATTATCGGCCGACATTGGGATATGTGGGGATTGACAGTTTTCGGTATGTGATCGACGATGGGAATGGTGGTCTGGGTGATGGTTGGGCGATTGTCAATGTGGTTCCTCCCTATGCAGCGGTGAACGATGTGATTGTGGCCAAAGTAACTCGGAAGATCAATCTGGATGTGCTGTCCAACGATCGGCATGCACCGGGCGATTCGATCTGGGTTGTGTCTGTTGAGCCGGGACCCTACACGGTGCGCACGGTCATCAACACGGACCAAACGATTTTTTATGAACCTGAGCCTGGGTTCCTTGGCACGGACACCCTGACATATGTGTCCCAAAATGTAGATGGCAGAATGTTTGGCGCAACGGTATTTGTAGAACTGGTCTTGAAAAATCAGGCGGTTGACGATATGTTTCAAATGCGTCAGGGCGGGCGGATCAATCTGGAGGTGTTGTCCAACGATCGCGTTGCACGGGGCGATATATACCGTTTGTCGTCTTTTACAGAGGGAAACAACAGCGAACGTACTGTCTTAAACGCAGATGGGAGCATTCATTACCGGCCTTTGCCCGATTTTTTGGGAATCGATACGCTTCAATATACCGCGACTGACCAGGACGGAGATTTTACGACCGGTACGGTACATATTGAAGTGATTTCGATCAACCGGGCAATGGATGATTCAGTCCTTGTGCGTCAAGGGGGACGCATCAATATTGATGTGCTGAAAAACGATTTGTTTCTTGGGGAAAGCGATGTTCGGGTGGTGTGGCACGGGAAGGGCGACCACAGTGAACGCGTGGTGCAAAATTCGGATGGAACGATTCACTATCGGCCGCAGCCAGCATTTTTGGGCCGGGACCAGTTTGCATATACCATTTTGAACGGCAGGGGAACGGAGGTCGACTCCGGACTGGTCTGGGTCGAGGTGGTGCTGCTGGATCAGATCTTGATAATGGCCAACGATTCTGTAACGGTGGTTGCAGGACGGGGTATCAATATCGCTGTTCTGGACAATGATGTGCATTTGGAAGGCAGTGTGTTGACGATCACCGGGTTGAGGCGATCGCAATTCACACAAACGGTCATCGTGAACCGGGATGGCACCATTTTCTATCGGGCGGGGGCTACATGGCACGGGACCGATTTTTGGAGATACAATGTGGTGGATGTCCGGGGGGACAGTGCCGCTGCCCGGGGGATCATTCGGGTGATAGAGGGACAGTTCGATCCGATTGCCGTAGACGATACCCTTTTCGTCGAACCGGGTGTGGAGCAAGTGCTGCCTGTTTTGCAAAATGACACGCAGGAGGGCTTGCGCCTGGTGAGCGTAACACCTGCCGGTCAGGGACAGGTCCTTGTGAATGCCGAAGGGCAGGTGGTATATCGTCCCGCAGCGGATTTTGCGGGGGAAGATGATTTTACCTATGTGGTTGAAAATCCCTCCGGGGAACAGGCCGCTGGTCACGTGTTGGTTCAGGTGGCTGTTTTGAATGCACTGCCAGTTGCCCAGACCGATCAGGTTACAATTGCTACGGGCAGGGGAATCAATATTCCCGTGCTGGCAAATGATTCAGATCCGGAAGGAGATGCCTTCTCTTTGGTTGATATAAGGCCGGGAGACCATACCGAGCGGATTTTTTTGAATCCAGATCAGACGGTTTTTTATCGCCCCACTTCAGGCTTTGAAGGAACGGATATACTGACCTATGTGCTGGAAGATGGGGGGGGGAGAACGGTTGAAGGACAGGTTCAGATCGAGGTGATCCCAGACGACGGGAGTCCGCTTGCAAGGGACGACTCGGTCGGTGTTGCGCCCCGTTTAAATATTGCTGTTCTCGAAAATGACACGCTGGGTCGTGAACCGATTGAAGGGATTTTGGTAACCCTTGGTGCACAAAGCGAGCGGATCCTTGTGAATAGCGATTTGACGATCCATTACCGGCCTGCAGATGGGTTTGCGGACCTGGATGTTTTTACCTATACGATCCGGGATACCGTAGGGAACACGGCAACAGCTCTGGTTTGGGTGATGGGTGGGTTGGCAAGGCAAGGGGATTTCGATGGGGATGATCAGATTGGATTTCAGGATTTTCTGGTATTTGTGCAGGGATTTGGTTCTGGAATGGGGGAGGAGAAATACGACAGCAGGCTGGATTTTGACGGCAATGGTTCTGTGGATTTTGCCGATTTTGTGACGTTTACTCAGATGTTTGGAAAGTAGCTTTCTCTTTTGCCATAAAAAAGGGGATGGTTCTAACGCAACCTTGGATTGCAAGATAAATGGCAGAGGGAGAGGGACTTGAACCCTATGTGGTTTCCCGCATACACACCAGCCGTCTTCGGCGATTCGGCACCACATTTCGTCCTGGGCCATAAAATTACGTCCTCCAATAGGTTAGCAATATTTCTCCCACGGTGCCCACTCCGAACGGTGCGCCCGCCGGCCGAACCGGAGCGGGGCACGGCCGCGTTCAAAAGCCCCCAGGTCCGGTGCCTTCCCGGTATAATCATCATTAAAGCCCGGAATGACCTCTCCAGCGTCGAGAATCGGATTGGGAAGGGTGATGACCGGATCGGTAATCAGCTGTTCTTCGCCGCCCCGATCAAACGGGACTCTGTAGACTATGTGATTTAAAACTTGGACCAAAGGTGCTTTGGTGGCACCCGAAACGAAAGGAGTGGATCTGGACTGTTTACCAGAGATCATCGGCGGGATGGATGTGATTGAGCGGTGGGAAGAGGTGTGCGAGCAGGGTATCGATTTGCTCGGTGTAGTGTGGCCTAACGGAGAGCAGGTTTTCGAGGTAGGCGTCACGTGGGCGCAGGGCACCGGCGAGCAGGCGGCAGAGCGTGGGCGTGTCGGTCTGTAGTTCGGCGTCGGGCGTGTTATCGGCGGTGACGGTAAGCTGGTCGTCTATGTGCAGGACGGCTTGATGGTCGAGGGTCGTGAGTTTGAGTGCGTCGGCATATTTCCGGCAATACCCTGGCCACGATAGGCTTCATCGGTGCCGACGCCACCGATTCCGGCCAGAGAAATGCAGGTGCCGCTGGCCCAGTGGAAGTCATTGTCCTGGACGAAGACTTTGCCGATTGGGGTGTCGTTGTGGAAGGCAAGGACGGTGTCGTTTTAGGTTTTGTAGGTGATGTTCACGGGAGTAATATAGGTGTTTTTGAAAAGAAGGATGTATATTTCATCAATACTTATACACCACCCGCACCGTAAACGTGCTGCCTTTCGTCATCCCGCTTCCCGCGTGGGACCTATCGGTCTCTGATCTGATGGCCGGACCTATACAAGGAGATGGAGATGCCTTTCTTTGAGTTTCAGGATTGGATGGTCAACCACTACTGGTCCAACGGCTATATTGTCCTGAGGCAGATTATACCCGGATCCCTCCTACGTGATTTGCGCGTTACAGCCGACAAGGCTCGCGCCCTGGCCTACAAAATAAAAGGCCCGCAGACGCAGCGCATCCAGCCCCTGGTCCATTACGCCGACGACCTGGATCTGCAGCCGTTCTATGACTACTGTGAACTGCCTGAACTTGTCGACGCCATCCACAAGCTGATGGGGCCGGAATATCGCCATCACAACATCGAGCGTATGGGACTGCTGGTGGACCCGGACGGTCACTCGTGGAACCAGGGATGGCACCGGGATGCCGTTGTCGAAGTGCCGCAGCCGGTACAGAGTGACGAGGAATTCCGGTCGACGCTGGCGGAGGTCTGGCTCGACCGGCGGCTTTTCAACCAGGTCAACTGCGCCATCTACAATGATTCCTGCCTATGGTACGTTCCCGGAAGCCACGCCCGACAGCGTGACCTCTCCGGTGAGATCCAGACGGTCCGCTCCGCGAGTCTTTTAAAGTGGGAAGATTACGGATCCGAAGCTGAGTTCGAACGGGCCTGCTATCTGCACGCGGCCGAGTTTCCGGGCGCACAGCAGATGCACC
>JAPUJS010000532.1 GCA_027296045.1 bacterium
AATCCCCGAGGTGCCTGTAGCCAATCCCCAAAAGCAGATAAGCTTCCGACTGGTCAGGGTCCAGTTGAAGAACCTCCTGCAACGTGGCAATCGCTTTCTGATACTGACCCGTCTGCACCAAAGCCTCACCCAACCAAAGCCGAAAGTCGGCGGAAAAGGGATTGATCTTTGTTGCCCGAACAAGCGGAGCAAGCCCATCCTCCGCCCGGCCCATTTTCACCAACCCTTTGCCCATATAGGCATACACAGTCGCATTATTTCGGTGATAATACAGGCTTTTTTGGTACGCATCCACAGATTCTGGCCATGCGCTCTGATTATAAAGCGCAGTCCCCAGAGACTGATACACTTCAAACCGCTTGGACGGCATATGACGAACAGATTGCTTCCATTCCCGTTCAGAACCTGCCCAATCTTTGTACTGACTAAACCGTACCTTGCCCCGGTAGTGATAATAATCCCCCAAAAGAGTCTGTATACCCACATAAACAACCAAGATCCAGACGATTCCGCCCGCTGCAATCAAACCAAACGACCTTCGTCCAACATCGGTTGTCAACAATCGAAGGGACGGACGGCCTTCCATGTTCATCCGCAATGCCCACACAATGCCTACAATCAACCAGAAGTGCATAGCAGAGGCCGGATCTTGCAAATTGGAACTAAAAAAAGAATGCACAAGAGAAGCGACAACCGCTGCAATCAAGCCCACAGTCAAAAAATCGCCTGTTCCTTGAACATATTGTTTGAAAAGCACGTAGAGCGCCGAAACGATATAAAACAACAGAATGCCGAAGGCAACAAAGCCCAGAATTCCGGTTTCTGCCCAAACCTCCAGGTATTCATTGTGCGCTCGAAAAGCCATCATTTCTTGGCCCGTCCACACTTCCATTCGACGTTTGACCGCAAGGCTTTGATCGCTCATGTACTTCGGGATATTGTATTCAAAATTGCCGACTCCCACCCCCACAACAGGTCGATCCCAAATGAGTCGGAGTGTATCTTCCCAAAGGTTGACGCGCTGTTGGCTAGAATCGTCCTGCAGACGCACCGCACTTTCAATCCGTTCCACTGTGCTTTGCCAGTAGGATTGGGTCAACCCGCCCAGCGTCCGCCCAGACCCAATATGCACATCCGAAACCATGCCGCTCACCACCGGCCAGCCCAGTCCCAACATCACCACCGAAATCAGCCCTGCATCAACAATGCGGCGCCCCACCGGAAAATGCTTGAGCAAAGCGGCACTTCCCAAAACACCGAACACCACCAAAGCCCCCAACCACCCCCCACGGCTGCCCAGGACAATGAGATGACAAACCATAAAAAAACAGGCCAGGGCCATCAGGGCCTGATATCGCAATCTTTTAAGTCCAAACACCAACGCCAGTGAAACAGGGAACACCACATTGTAATATTCCGCTACAAAATTGACATTACCGATTGTGGAAACGGTCAGTGGCCAGGGGGCATAAAAATCGTAGATCCTGTTGTGCTGTAACAAACCGATGATGGCAACAAGACTTCCGGTGGTGGCCATCGTAATGGCGATCCGATAAATCTGGTCCATCTCTCGCACCGTATGGATCACCACAATGACCAAAAGGAAATAACAGACATACTGGAACAGCGTATCCAAACCCTGAAAAATATTATACGACTGGAACAACGAAATAAAACTCACGGCAAGAAATCCGCTAAACACATAATTGAGCGGGGTGTCCACAATACGGATCTCACCCTCAAGCGCCATACCCACCACCCAAACCAGGGCCAGTGAAATCGTCAAGATCTTGACAAGCACCTGTTTGGGAGCCCCATATTCCGGGAAAATAGGCGCAAAAAAAAGCGGCACTACAACCGTCATCAAAATCAATCCAACGATGATGATTCGGTGCCAGAGCGCCTGTTCGTTGCCCATTTCAGCCGGTACATGGACTGTTTCGATTTCCTCGGTCAATTTGGATTGGCCTCCTGCAACGCCGAACCGATCTGTTTACGCACCCAAAAATGTGCTTCGCTCTGCAAAACATGCGTCAAAAAAGGCCGGGTGCCCGGCAAACGGCCCAGCGCCCTGGCGGCTGCACCTCGCAAAGCCCAGTCTGGATCGTGCATCACCGCTTTGAGCAGATGCATACCAGGCACATAGCCAATGTTTCCAAGTGTTCGAAGGGCCAGGTATTTCCCCGGCGGCGACAAATCGGAAAAACGGGCCACCAATTCACGGCCGGCAACCTCTCCCAGGCCTTCCAAAACCCCGGCACTTGCAAATCGAACGCTATGGTGCCCATCGGAAAGCATGGGCACGGCGTGAGGCACGGCCGCATCGCCGGACAATTTCCCCAACGCAACAATCGCGCGCCGCCTCACATCGGGCACCGGGTCGGCCAACAACCCGACAACCGCCTCCGTCACCGCCACATCGCCCTGCTTCCCCAGCGCCTCAACGGCCAGGTCCCGGTCGGGTCCTGATAGCAACAAAACCAGACTATCCCGAGCAGCCAGATCCGGTATATCCCCCAAACCCAAAACGGCCAGACGACGGGCGTCTACACGCAGGTGCGTCCGGGCGATATGTACCAATGCCGGAACAGAGACCGGGCCCTTGCGAGCGATGGCCTCCAAGACGCCCTCACGCCCCCGCCAGTTGGTCCGATAAAGCGCTTTTTCAAGGTCAGATACGGCCGCTGAATCGGCCAGCGCCACAAGAGCAGCTTCCCGTTCTGAAGAATCCGGACCCTCCAGAAGGGCAAGATACGGAAAGAGGGATACAAAACCAAGTGCGAATAGGAAATACATGAATATGGTACTCTGCCTAATGAGTTGGCTTCAAAGGCGCGTCCAATCCGACACCTGAATCCCCTTTTTCCCAGAGACGCCCCTCGTGTTTTTGGCCGGAATACAGATCGGCACCACCCCGATCTATCAATAGACCAAGGCTCCCATAGTCCCGTGAAGAAGACCCGAAACCCTGTGTGTCGCCCCTCTCGGCCTGATATTGGTCTGCCCCTTCCCCATCGTCCAACCATCCAATGCCGTTGGCATGTCCGGCCCCCTGTGCCAGCCAGGTTGCCCGATAACGATCGTTTCCCGACCGGTCAAACAAACATCCCAACGAAAGATCGTGTCCACATCCCTGCCCAACCCCCCAGAGCAAATAGGCGTCATCTCCGGCCTCATCAAAAAGCAAACCCACCGCCAGATGAGACCCACAACCCTGAGCATAACGGCGGGCCTCGTAGAAATCGTCACCCGACCGGTCCAACAAAATGCCGGTGCCTGCCCAATGGGAACCGCCCTGTCCGAAATAGCCGACCCGATAGGTATCTCCTCCCTCGGCATCCACAAGCACCCCCAACCCACCCGAAGCAATGGGCCGAATCCCCAGGCCAAACCCCTGGGACATACTCTGAAAATAGGCCCCCGACTCTCGAAAATCCCGATACCTTCCCCCGGCCTCATATACATCGTCGCCCGAAACTTCAAACAAAAGGCCGATGCCCCCCGGACCGGCAGCCCCCTGTCCCAGAAGATCTGCCTCATACCGATCGTTCCCACCGTATTCAACCAGTAAGCCAATGCCAAACAAGCCAAAACCCTGAACGCCCAGTCCTCCGTGATAGACATCGTCCCCGCCACGGTCTTCCAGAATTCCGACTCCTAAAAGACCACTTCCCTGTCCCGCTCGATCGGCCTGATATCGATCGTTTCCCGCCAGATCGGTCACGATTCCCACCCCCATCAAACCAAGCCCCTGTGCACCCGTATACACATCTGCCCCTGCCAGATCCAGGCATAAAGACACCGGAACGGACGCCGAAGTCACCCCCCCCACACCCACATAAACGTCATTGCCCCCAGGATCAACAATCAAAGCCGCATAGTTCTCATAGCGATCATTCCCAAGGCTTCCAACCACCACCTGCCCGGCAAGCGTTGAGATCGTAATCGGCGTGTTGGGGAAAACCCCTTCCGGCAACAACACGACCTGACGGAGAAACCGATCTCGAGCAACAAGAACCTGCTTTGCACCTTCTGCAAATGGCTCTTTGCCCACCGCCCGGGCAATCCCCAGAAGAGAATCCACACCCCACTCGGAGAGTTGGCGCTCGGGATCTACCACCGAAAGAAGGCCGGTCAATCGGTTTCGATCCTGCCCCACACACAAACCGAACTCCGTTTCGATCCGCATCCGACAAATTGCCAATTCCCAGACCAGGGGCGCCAAAACCAGACGAAGCGGTTCCGAAAGGCCCGGCAAGGGAATCGGCTCACGATTCTGCCTCCCGGTTTCCCCTTCCCCCCATCCCAAATACCGGATGCCCATGTTCAGCCCCACAACCGACGAGATGGCCTCCACATTCAGACCAAGCCCGTCTACAATCTGACGCGCATCCAGAGGGCTTTCCAGCAATGCACGCGTGATCGGTAGCCGATCCGGATCGAGCAAATAATCTCCCCGAAGGCTCAAATCCGCAGTCGTCAACCCGATTGCAGACAACACCTCCCCGACAAGCACATCAGGGCGATCCTGTCCCTCAATCGCCTGGTTTACACACACCAGAAAGGCCAAACAACACACCCACTTTGTCACCCGATCCTCTTTCAATTTGTGTGTGTCCGTTTGCCCCAACCCAAAGCCACCACCAGCATGCCAAGTCCGCAGGACACCAGGTTCAGGCCAATATCCTTCCACTCAAAAACACGACTGGGCAACAGCCACTGAATCCCCTCATCCACCGCTCCAAGAGCCGTCGCAATCCCCCAACCCAACCAGAGGGCACTCCGGTCGGGCAGATCCAATGACAGGGCTCGAAAAACCAGCAAACTCAAAAAACCATACTCGATCAGGTGAAACCGTTCGGCAGGAGAGCGTCCAAGCACCGTCAATAAATAAACATAAACGCCCAAAACAGCAACCAGGGCACCCAATGCCAGCCAGGTTCGGCGACGGATAACAAAATAGACCAAGATACCGATCCCCAGGAGAACCGTCAGGCCCGTACCGGCAAAATCAATGCGGCCCTGCGTGTGCCCCCAGAGAGCCCTCCAGACCTGAGGCATCACCGACAATGTGGCATAAACAAAGCCGGTATAAAGCACCACACTTCCCCAAAGACGGAGCCTTTCTGTTCCCAATTGACGGAGCGGGGCTTGAAATAAACCAGCCAGAATCGCAAGCATCAAGGCACCGGTCACCAGATCCAGCAGCCTGACTTCACCGGCCTCTTGCACCAACTGTACAACCCCCTTGCCCAACCCGCCAAACAACAGGCCGGCCTCCCCCCACACAAAAATCCAACTCGTGTATAAAAGAGCCAGACGACCGGGCGGTGCCCCCGAACCGGTGGGTAAAATACTAAACCCAACCCAGGAGCTTGTTACCTCCGGTGTACCCGCCACGGACACACGAAACGCCCATGGATTGTACAGGGAAAGCATATTCCACATTTCTTCTGTAAATGGTCCATAGCGAGAGGTGTTGCCCTGAATCGGCATGGAGCCTTCCAAATGATAATTTCCTTTGCCCACCCGATATTCCAGTGTATACAACGCCGCGTCGGGCCCACTCCAGCGTACCGACACGGCCTTGCCCACATCGACATACCGAAACGTATCGCCATGGGCTGGAAACAAGACCCGAATGGGGTCTCGAACAGCAACTATTTGGCCTGTTACCGCCTCAGGCACCGGCCGCGACTGGGAAGCCAACACCCACCGATGTAAAGCCGCTTGCATCTGTGTCAACACCTCGGGGTGCTGTCCGGAAACTTCAAACCTTTCCTCGGGATCCTGTTTCAGATCATAAAGCTCATACCGGTCTTCTCGTGGACCGTGGGTATGAATCAATTTCCAGGAAGACGTGCGCATCGCCCGAATCCGGGTCTTCATCATTTCAGGGGTCGCCTGATATCCCCCGGGCGTCGTTTCTGCAAACACAGGTTTCTCCCCGTCTTCCTCTTCCCGAATCAACCGCACAAGCGATCTCCCCTGAACCGTCTCGGGAATGGGAAGGTGGAGCAAATCCAGCACGGTGGGCAAGATATCCACATTTTGGACTTGCTGCTTCACAACACGTCCTGCCGGCAACAGCGAAGGACAGGTCAAACTCAGCGGAATGTGAAGCACCTCATCGTAAGCAGTTCCCTTAAACGATGTCGAAGGATGCCCGATAAAGCCATGCTCCATCAATTCCTCCCCATGATCTGCCGTGACAATCACCAGCGTTTTTTCATACAATCCCAATTGGAAAAGCGTTTCTCGAAGAGGCTTGAAAAAGTGCTCATCCATCTCCCGAATCTGACCGTCATAAAGCCCCACGATCCATTCTTGATCGGCCGTTTCCAGCAAAATCGATCCTTGAGGAATGGTCACATTTTCTCGAATCACCTTCACCCGATCGCCGGCAAAATCGGACGGACCAAACCCCTGGGGTGTGAACATCCGATCATAAGGCGGAGACGGATTGTAGGGCAGGTGCAGATTGCGATAGTGATAATAAAGAAAAAAAGTGCTGTCCCGATAGGCCTCCAGGGCCTTGAACAACACTTCATCGCCGTTGGGCAAAAACCGATCCCGTTCCGCATAGGAATTTGTCAAGCCCAAATTTTGAAAATTGGGAATCGAGGACAGATACAAAATATCCGGGACTGCATATCCGGCATCCCTCAAAACCGATCCCATCGTCGGCGTGCCCGGTCTCAAGCTTTTGCCCCGTACATCCACCCCATGGGTGGGCGCGAACTGCCCGGTCAACACCGACAGCAAGCCCGGTGTCGTCCACGAAGAAGAAGACATCGCCTGCGCAAACCGAACGCCCTCCCCCATCAACCGATCCAGTTCCGGGCTGGTCTTTCGCCCATACCCATACCCGCTCAGATGATCGGGCCGAAACGTATCCACCGTAATCAACAACACGTTGAGCTTTTCCGAACAGACTGGAGCAGAACACCAGATCAGACCGATAAAAACGATCACAAACCCCCAAAAACCCGTACTCCCCCGGCCCTTTGCGGTTTGGGAGGGTCGGGTGGCAACCCCATCTGGCATCCCAAAATCCATCGGGCTATAAATCCAGCTTGCCCGGCAACAACCCGAGCGGCAACGGCGCCGGTCGCTCACAGGTGCTCTCAATCTGTACATGCCGGTCGGACTCCGAAGAGGCTTCAAATGCCGCCATCAAATCCAGCACATGAAAGGCCAGGTCCCCATTGACCCGATGCTTTCTCCCAGACACCAGTGCACAGGCCATATCGGCAACGCCAATCCCCCGGCTCACCCCATCACTGTGTGTCAACGGCACCTCTGTCCATTCCTTTGCCCCGGCCCGACGCACCCCAACGGGTCCCCGAAACGTATTTGGATCTGGAACCGAAAGCGACCCTTCGGACCCATAAATCTCAATCCTTGGCAACGAATGGCTCCACACGTCAAAACTCATCATCACCGTCCCAATCGCACCGCTTTCAAAATCCAGCACCCCCGTCAGATGGGTCGGCGTCTCCACCGGAATCCGCTCGCCATATCGGGGGGAATCCCTGCTAATCGTCCGCTCCGGAAAGGTAATCCGAGTCGAACCCGACACCCGCCGAACCGGCCCTAAAAGATTCACCAGTGCCGTCAGATAATACGGCCCCATATCAAACATCGGTCCCCCGCCAATCTCATAATAAAAATCGGGGGCTGGATGCCACGACTCGTGCCCATGCCCGGCCATAAATGCCGTGGCCGCAACCGGCTCGCCAATCCACCCGTCGTCAATCAACTTTCGGCAGGTCTGAATGCCGCCGCCCAGAAATGTGTCGGGCGCGCAGCCCAGAAGCACCCCCTTTTCGCGGGCAGCCACAACCTGTTTGTATCCATCGGCCCGATGGACGGCCAGAGGCTTTTCGCAATAGGCATTCTTTCCGGCCGCAATGGCCGCCAGGTTCACTTCGGCATGCGCGTTGGGCACTGTCAGATTCACCACAATCTGAATATCCGGATCCCCGAGCAATGCCTCCACCGAAACCGCACGCACCCCAAATTCCTCTTGCTTTGCCTTTGCTCGATCCGGATCCAGATCGGCACAGGCCACAATTTTGATCACATCATAAAGCGCACAGCCGTTAAAATAGGCATTGCTAATCGTGCCACAACCGATCACGCCCACTTTTACAGGTGTTTCCAAAAAAGACCTCCTTACAGTGTGTTCGGCAAA
Organism: bacterium; assembly: GCA_027296045.1. GTDB lineage: Bacteria > Latescibacterota > UBA2968 > UBA2968 > UBA2968 > JAPUJS01. The sequence goes on from JAPUJS010000532.1 coordinate 8,198, forward strand.
CATCATCCATCCCGAATCGCCACAATCGGATCCAGGTTTGCGGCGGCTCGGGCGGGAAACCGTGCAAACAGATAGCACAAAACCACCGAAGCAACCCCGATGACCAAAAAATCAGACCCAGACATCGACACGGGAAGCGCTTGAATAATATATACATCTCCCGGCAATTTGATCGGCTCGTACTGCGCCTGGATCCAGCATAAGACAAATCCCAGAGACGTCCCGATCAACACGCCCGACAGACCAATTGCCAGGCCTTCCAGCATAAAAATCCGTCCAATACTTTTCGGGGTGGCCCCCAGGGTCTTCAACACCCCAATTTCGCGCCTCCGTTCGGCAACCGTCATGGTCAAAATGCTGATAATGTTGAACCCGGCCACCACCACAATCAAGCTCAACACCAAAAAGCTATACCATTTTTCCAACCGAATCGACGCATACAGACTTCGGTGCTCACCCATCCAGGAAATCACATCCAGTTCCGCATCCCTCGCCTGGAGCAAAAGGGCCCATTCCCGGGCCACCTGATCGGCCCGAAAAGGATCCTGTAGCCTGATTTGAAAGCCCGAAATATCGCCCTGCCCCAAATCCCGTTGCAAAGCCGTGAGGGAAACAAATGCCAGACCTGCATCAAACGCCTCCAGACCCGTCTTGAAAATTCCCGTTACCACATAGCGCCAATAGCGGGGCGCATCCAAAACGTCTCGAGGAATAAGCCCCAGAAAAACCTCCGATCCAACAACCACGCCCAGCCGGTCGGCCAGATAACTCCCGATGAGCATCCCAAATACCCGCTCCCGATTCGCGGGACCCTGCAATTCCAGATCGACTTTGCCGCCCCACAAATGCTGTTCTACATCGCTGATCTGCAACAGCCCGGCCTGCGGAATGCCCCGAACCCGTGTTCCGGTCGAAATGGGCTCACCGGAAGGGGGCTTGCGAAACAAAAATCCCTCGGCCCCAATAAAAGGCGTTATGCCAACAACCTGTTCCTGCCCCACCAGCACATCCATCAACGCCCCATCATTTTCCATCTGTTTTCCATATATTTTTCGCACCGTCAAATGGGGGTGCATCCCCAACAACCCGTTCCAGAGCTTTTCGGTAAACCCATTAAAAACCGACAGCACAATCACCAGCGCACCCACCCCAATGCCCACGCCCGCAATGGCAATCAAACTCGTCAGAGAAATCTGACGCTGTCCACGCATCGCTCGCAGATGCCGTTTGGCAATGGTCAGCTCAAACATATATTCCAACCCTATTACTCAAATCGGATCGCAGCAATCGGATCCAGAGAAGCCGCATTTCGGGCAGGCCAAAGGGTGAATAAAAAACAAAGTCCCATGGCAAAAATAGAAACCAGACCGAAATCGGTCCAAGACATCAAAACCGGCAGTGCGTCAATAAAATATACTTCTCCAGAAAGCTGGATCAGCTCGTATTGCTGCTGAACCCAACAAAGTGAAAAGCCCAGCATATCGCCCAGCCCCACACCCAAAAGACCAATCACAAGCCCTTCGCGTGTGAAAATGCGTCTAATACTTCTGGGCGTCACTCCCAATGCCTTTAAAATTCCGATCTCCCGCTTCCGCTCCGTCACATTCATGATCAAGATACTGCTCACATTAAACCCTGCGACCACCACAATCAGACTCAATACAATAAAACTGGCCCATTTCTGAAGCCAGATCCAGGCAAATAAATTTCCATGCAAATACATCCAGGAAGAGGGAAACAGACTGGGATGCGTCTCGGACAATACGGTTCGAATCTCGACACTGATCCGGTCTGCCTCAAACGGGTCTTTCAGTCGAAGCTGGACCCCCGTAATCATTTCCCCCCCCCAGCCCAGGTCTCGCTGTGAGGCGCTAAGCGAAACAAATACCAGACCCGAATCGAACTCAAAATACCCCGTATCAAAAATACCGGTGATCCGATAGCGTTTCAACGGCGGCATCTGGGTCATCAACAGATCTTTGGGGGCCAGAACCAAAAACACGTCTGTGCCCACCGAAGCGCCGAGTTTTTCGGCCAAGAACCTTCCAATCACCATGCCATAGGATGCGGTTTTCCCCTCACCCGAAAGCCGACCCAGGTTCATCGTTCCCTGTTGAAGGTGCAATCCGATATCGCTGGTGCGCAACACCCGTTCCGGGTCCACCCCACGAACCATCACTCCGGCAATAACCGGATCTCTTCCTTTGGGCCGCCCTCGCACAAATCCTTCGCTTCGAATAAAAGGCGCCACCTCTATCACCTCTGGATGGTCTGCCAGAACCTGCATCAAACCCCCATAATCCTCGATGCGTTCGCTAAAAGGCTTTCGCACCGTAATATGTGGCGTCATCCCCACCTGACGGTTCCAGATCATGCCCGAATATCCATTCATGACCGACAGCACAATCACCAGCACAGCCACACCCAACGCCACACCGACCACTGCAATTGCAGTCGTCAACACCGCTTGTCTGCGCCCTCGAACCGATCTCAAATGACGGGCTGCAATCTTATTTTCAAACCCCATGGCGTTTCTCCAACCTGGACCAGGCTTTCCACTGCCATTCCACCCAACCTGCTGCCATTCCCATCAACACCAGCACACCCACGGTTGCTCGAAATGCCACCTGGGCATGTGCATAAACCCACAAATAACCGACACCGCCCAGCAAAAGCGTGCACAAGCCATACACCACATTGATTCGAAGATGGGACCAGCCCATACGGTCCAAACGCTGATAGAGGTGGAACCGGTGCGCCAGGGTGATGTTTTCTCCCCGAAACAGCCGGCGCAGCAAGGTATAGATCGCATCAAAAAGAAAGGTGCCAAGAAACAGAAGAGAGACCCCAAATGGCAATCCTATCGCATCGCCCAAAACTGCCATCACACCCAGCGTGAGTCCCAAAAAATTCGAGCCCGCATCGCCCATAAAAATTTTAGCGGGCGGAAAATTGAGAAACAAGAAGCCCAGAGAAGCACCGGCAATGACAATGGGCAGGGTGTATTCGGAGGACGTGAGCCCGCTTGCGACACTTGCCCACAACCCCGCAACCAGCACCCCTTCTAACCCGGCAATCGCATCAATCCCATCCATAAAGTTGTAGAAATTTTGGATGCCCAGAAACCACAAAAAAGTCACCGGAATCGCCCAGGAATGTAGCTCGATATCCATCCAGCCCGGCATGTAAATACGGGGAAGCACCACATCTGCCCCAACCATCACACCGGCAGTGCCCACCTGCAAAATCAACTTGGTCAACCGCCCCAATGGACGCATTTCATCGTAAACAAACACCATCAAAATGCCGGACGCAATCAGCAGCCCCTGCCACACAACCGGGGCCTGTGTGCCCATCAACATCCCAACCGCCAGAGCGCCCCACACCCCCAAAATAATGCCAACCCCACCGAGCGTAGGCATCGGCGAGGTGTGGGCGCTTCGTTCATTGGGCACGTCTAAAATGTCCACCTGCCGAACCAAAATCAAAATGCCCCCGGTTGCCAGAAAACCCAGACCGGTCGCCACAAAAAACAGCACCATCTCAAAGTTCCCCATTGATCTGCATCGCTTCTCGCATCCCAACCGAAAACGATTTGGGTGCAAACCCCAGATCTTTCTCCGCCCGTGAAATATCAAAGGCACGATCTTCTGCCATGCGCTTCACCTGATCCACCCGCACAGCCGGATTTCGGGTCAATTTTCCGTAAAGCCCGATCAGGGGCACCGCCACAAACAACGGCACATACACTTTAACCACCGTCCGCCCCATCAAATGCGATAGCGTATCCACCATTGCCGTATACGTCAGGGGTTCCCCCCCCGCCAATTCATACACCTGACCGATTGTCCCGGAGCGCAACAGTGCCGCCACAACCGCATCGGCCACATCTGTGACATAAACCGGTTGCACAAGGTTCTCCCCACTTCCAAAGATAGGGAGGATACTGCGTTTGCCAAGATAGTCCCTCAAAAGAGAAAGATTGCGATCGTTTCCGGGCCCATAAATCATCGTAGGCCGCAAGATCGTGGCCTCCATGCCCGAAGCTTCCACTGCTTCCTCTCCCGAAGACACCGCCTCGACATCGGGGGTACGCACCTTCGAAAATCGCCAGGTCGAACTCAAAAATACCCCACGTGTTACCCCAGCTTGTTGACACGCAGCAACCAAAGAAGGGGCAAACCGAATGGGTGACACACTCACCAGAGCATCTGCACCCTGGATGGCCTCTACAAGACCGTCCGGCCGTTCCAGATCGCCCTCTACAATCGGAATATTTCGCTGCACCAGAAAATCGGCCTGGCTGGTTTCCCGAACAAGACACCGCACCGATTCTCCGGCCGCAAGCAGGGCCTCGACCACATACGGCCCGGTAAATCCAGTTGCCCCGGTTACAAAGACCATAGCTGGTTGGATATCCATTGGCTCCTTGCTATTTGAAAAATGCCAGAATATGGTGAGGAGCCACCACCACCCGATCCTGGATCCACCGCCGCTTGTACAATACGCTTGGCAAGAGACGGATATAATCGATGTGTGCAAGAAAATAGGTGGGGAGACGATGGGGAAGGCGAAACAGAAGAAAAAACCAGTACAATAATGCGTGTACCACAAGAAACGGCAACAGGGAAAACAACACCACAGGCGTGATGTTCTTGGTCAAAATCAAATACCGATTTTTCCAGATATGCCGCTGAAGCCATGCAGGCTTTTGCACCACCCTCACGCGCCCCCCGTGTGTGGCCGATCCCACATGGTGTGCCACTGCTTTTGGCGCATACAAACAACGCCATCCACGCAATTGCGCCCGCCAGGCCAGGTCGATATCTTCCAGATAGGCGAAAAATTGCTCGTCAAACACTTCCCCATCCACCCGCACATCGTCCAGCATCTCCCGGCGACACAGCAACACCGACCCGCTGGCGGCAAATACAAATTCCGGCTGTGTCACATTCAAACTGTTGACCGGCCGGAACCAGCGTTGTAAAAAAAGCCCCACATTGTCGATCTGATCCGTATCGGCCTTATAAATCTTGGCCGCAACAGACCCGATATCCGATGCCGAAGAAATGGCCGTGAGAGCCTCACACAAAAAATCCCGATTCAAAAACACATCTGTGTTCAGAATCAGGATAAAAGGAGAAGTGCTTGCCTCAATGCCCAAATTCCAGCCTCGAGAAACCCCTTCGTTGTTCGGCAGTCCAATCAGCCGGACATCCGAATACGCCGTTTGAATCAGTTCCCGTGACCCATCTGTCGACCCCTGGTCTACCACCACCACCTCGGCCGGCAAATGGGTCTGGTCGAACACCGCATCCAGACAGCGGGCAAGGTGCAACGCCCCGTTCCAGTTTGCGATCACCACAGAAACCGCGTCTCTGGAGGTCGAACCGGGCATAGCCCCTCAAAAACTGGGAGATCCGAGCGCGTTTAAGCGATCCCGGAGCCTGGCTGCGCGTTCGTATTGCTCCAGGGCGATGGCTTCCTGCAACTGCTCTCTCAACCGCTGCTTTAAACCGACCGGCCGCTGCTCTTTGATTTCCTCTGCCCAGGCCTCCAGGGCCTGGATTTCGCCCTCCGGTTCCATCCCTTCGAAGTCTTCGGTTACCGACCGAATTTTATCAATGCCTTTTTCAACCTCTCTCAAAGCACCTTCATAATCCCCTTTCAGCAACCGCCTCTCCCCTTTTGTCCGGGTGTGCACCATCATCACATAAGGCCGGTAGTGTTCAAAATAAATCCGGTCTTCCTCGTCTTCTGCATAAGATCGAATCAAATCGATCAGCGCCAGACAGTGCCGGGTGTCTTGCAACACGGCCTCGTAGTCGTCCAACCGCAGCAGAGCCACAAATCGGTAGTAAAATTGCAACCCCTCCTGTCCCAGATCGGCACAGGCATCGGCATCCAGATAGAAGGTTTCGTCCGACCCCTCCTTTTCCCGGTGCGCGTCCAGCGCGTCCAGATAATGGGCCAGCATCGAGGCCTGCCCATGGGGCTGCTCGCCATCCGGACGCCCCACCATTTCCATCTGGAGTATGCCCAGATCCAGGCGCACCTGCAATCTCTCCTGTCCGTCCAGCCCCATAATCTTACGAGCGCTGATATCGGCCGGATCAAACGCCCAATCTCTAAAAATCTTTGAGATATCCTTTTTCATCCAGACCTCCCAACAATAACCCCCGATATTGCACAACAAATCCTGTGAAAGAAATATGGATAAAAGAGTATGAAATGTCAAATAGAGAATCGAGTCCGATATCCCACTCAATCTGAGTCGGGAATGCAGATATCAAAAAAGGCTTGACACCCTCATGGAACACACTCATACTGTTTAATTCATTATAATATAAAAGTGGCCGTTCGCCCCGTGCCTGGAAGCTTGGATAGCGAACGGCCTGGCAGGTATCGCAGGGAGGTTGCCCCCCTTGCGCACCCCATAAGAAGGACACTATCCATACACGCATTCACAACCGTGATGCCAGTATCTATTGTTGGGGATTTCA
>JAPUJS010000533.1 GCA_027296045.1 bacterium
TTTTTCATAAAGTAAAACCTCCCTCCGATCAGGTAAGCAATGAAGCGTTCCAACCTGCCCGACGCAGGCCGCAGCTTTTCTAACGGTCTCAGTATGTAAAAAGTAGAAGCTTATGTCAAGAAAAATATGATGGTTAAATAAAAAGAACACCGGGTGATCGTTGCATAGGTCAAAATCCGACACGGTTTCCGTCAAGTGCTACAGAATTGACTTTTCCGGGGTGGAACGCTATATTATGCGCTCGTTGCTCTGAATCGATGGATTTTATGAGGAGGAAAGAGTGAAAGCAGCGCAAATCGTAGGGCCCAGGTTGGCAAAGGTTGTGGATGTGGATGAACCCAGTCTGGAGGGACCGGGTCGGATTAAGGTCCGGATGGAGCGGGCCTGTTTGTGTGGGTCGGATTCGCCCTTGTTTAACTATGATTTGAATGCCCTGGTCGAAGCGGCAGACCGGGACCCGTCGCAGCCGTTGTTTGTACCGTTTGTCGATTTTGAGCGCGGAGATCCGTATCCGCTTCAGGTGGGTCAGTCCATCCACGAATGTCTGGGGACGGTTGTCGAATCGACCTCCGATCGGTTTCAGGAGGGCGATTTTGTCCTGGCATTGCCGGACCGTCACGACGGACTGGTTGAATATTTGTGTGCCAGAGACACCCGGGCCATCCCCTTGCCGAGAGATGCGGTGTCTAAGGAAGAGATTTTGATGACCCAGCCTTTAGGCACGGTGGTCTGGGCCACCCGGAAATTGGGAAATATTGTGGATTGGGATACGGTTGTGGTGGGCCAGGGACCGATGGGGCTGATGATCGGACATATGCTGGCCAATATGGGGGCACGAACCGTGATTGGGGTGGACAAGCTGGATTTCCGGCTGGAGGCGGCGAAAAAGATGCGGGCGACCCACACGGTAAATGTAGACCGGGAAGACCCGGTTGCGGCCGTGGCAGAAATCACAGATGGGCGCATGGCCGATCTGGTGGTGGAGGCGGTGGGGCATCAGATGGAGACGGTGGGGACGTGTATGCAACTGGCCAAGCGATTGGGCACGCTATTGTGTTTTGGGGTGCCGGACCACGAGAATTATCAGAATTTCCCGTATAGTGAATTTTTCAGGAAAAATCTGACGCTGATTTCTTCGGTGGGAGCCGATGTGGTGCCCAATTTCTCGCTGGCCCGAGATCTGATCGCACAAGGGCGGGTGGATGTCTCGCCCCTGGTGACCCATGTGTTGCCGTTTGAGGACATTCAGAAGGGCTATGAGATGTTTGTCGATCGCACGGATGGGGCCATTAAAGTGGTGATTGACTACGATTCGTTGCGGTAGATGTCTATCCAGTAAAATGCGGGGGGAAAATGCTTGACATCTTTCAAGGGGTATATATTATAGAAGAAGTTCAAGCATCCGGAGCCAGAAAACACGCAGTGCGAATTTGTCAGCCGTATGTTAGCCTCCATGCTCTTGCGTGGAGGTTCTTTGTTGAGCTGGCTTAACAGGAGGTTATTTGTGGCAGCAACCTTTGAGTATGGCGCCGTTGTGGGGCAGCCAGAATCCGATACTGTGGGGGTGTTGGTGTTGCGCAATGGAGGCAATGCGATAGACGCCGCTGTGACATCGGCGCTTCTGGCCTGCGTTGTCGCACCAAGTTCTACGGGGATTGGGGGCTATGGTGGGGTGCTGACTGCTTGTGTGAATGGGGAAGTGGTGTGCATCGATTTCAACACCGTGGCGCCTCAAACGGCAACCCCGACGATGTTCCAGGTTGCCCGTTCCGACGGACGATTCGGATCGGTGGTGAAGGATTTTGCCAACGAGATTGGGCCTCTGGCGGTTTCGGTGCCCGGGGTGCTGGCTGGGATGGATCTGGCACTGAAGGAATTTGGGACCCTCACACTTTCTCAGGCACTTCAGCCAGCCATTCGGGCATGCGAAAAGGGGTTTCGGGTTTCGGCAACCTATGCCAATGTCGTGGCTTCCAGAGAACCAAAATTCAGGGCGTTTCCGGATACGGCACGGTTGTTGTTAGAAGGGGGTGAGCCGCCTGAGGCCGGGGATCGGGTTCAAAACAAGGCACTCGGGCAGATATTGACACGGGTGGCCGAAAAGGGTGTCGAGGAGTTTTATCAGGGGCGTATTGCCGAGCGCATTGTGAAGCATATTCAGGAGACTGGCGGGATTTTGAGCAAGGAGGATTTTGAGGCCTACGAGGCGCGGGTGGTCGAGCCGGTGCACAATCAGTGTATGGAATACGAAGTCTATAGCTCGCCGCTTTGTAGCGCGGGGCTCAGTCTGGTGCAAATGTGTGCGCTGTCCGATGAATCCGAGCTGGATCTCCATGCCCGTGAGCCCGGTAAATTGGCCCATGGGATGATTGAAATTCTCCGGGCAGCCTGGATGGATCGGTATCGCCACTTTGGCGATCCCAGAAGTGTGGATGTGCCTGTCGAAACCCTGATGTCTGACATTCATTTGGGGGCAACGGCAAAGGAAATTGTCGAGCGTGTGTCCACGGGTACGCGGGGCCAGTCTTTGCTCCGGCCTTTGTATGCAGGCGGTACGACGCATATTTCGACGGTGGACTCCCGGCGGAATATGGCGGCGTTGACCCTGACCCATGGTCCCTCGTTTGGATCTTTGGTGACTATCCCCAGGATGGGACTGATTATGAATTCCGGCATGTCCCGATTCGATCCGGGTTCGGGGCTGAAGAATTCTGTGGGCCCTGGGAAGTCCCCCATTATGAATATGTGTCCGGCTATTGTCATGCGGGGCGACGAGCCGTTTATGGCCCTTGGGGCATCGGGAGGCACGCGTATCCCGTCGTCCATGTTCCAGGTTTTGGCCAGGCGGCTGGTGCTGGTCGAGGATCTGGAATGGTCCATTTCTGCGCCCCGGGTGCATTCAGAGGGCAATGAATGGGTGTGTATGGAAGAAGCATTTGGAGAGGCGGCACCGGACTATGTCCGGTCGGTGGGATATGCTTTGAACAAAAAAGGGTCGGCAGCGGCCAATATACGGGCGATTGAGGTGACGGAAGACAACGAGTTGCTGGCGGTCTACGATTCGCGAATGAAAGCGCGAGAAAAGGGGTATTAACCTTATGGAAACCTATCCATTTGGCAGCGGACGTCCCGATCCATCGTCGTTTCCAAATCGGGAGTTGGCCGAGGCGGCGATGCGGATTTTACCCGAACTGGGAGATGAACTGGCACGGTATCCGGGATCTCTGGGTTATGAGCCGATGCGGAAGCTGGTGTCCGAGCGGTTTGAAAAGCGCGAAGGGGTGAGACTGCCGGTCCAGGAAGTGGCATTGACGACCGGATCGATGCAGGCCGTCACCCTGATGGCGCAAACCTTTTTGGAGCGCCCGGGCGATGTGGTTGTGATGGAAGAATTTTCGTATTCGGGCACGCTGGGTGCCTATCGGAAAGAAGGGGCAGAACTGGTGGGGATTCCGCTGGACGAAGATGGAATGCGGATGGATGCGCTTTCTGATACCCTGAAGGATTTGACAGATCGGGGCAAGAAACCCGGATTTATTTATGCATTGGTGACGTTCCAGAATCCAACGGGGTCGATTATGCCGGTCGAACGGCGTCGGGAACTGCTCCAGATTGCCGATCGGTTCGAAGTTCCGGTGGTGGAAGATCACTGCTATGCAGATACCGTTTATGAAGACTGCCAAGTCCCGGCGCTTTATACCCTGGAACACGAAGTTCCGGTGGTACATATTGAGTCTTTCTCCAAAATTCTGGGACCGGGCGTGCGTTTGGGGGCTTTTACGGCACCCCAGCCGCTGTTGGGCGAGATTTTGTCCTACCGCCGAGATGGGGGCCCGAGCACCCTGACCGCGGCCATTGTATACGAGTATTTTCGGGAACAGATGTGGAATCACGTGGATGAGATCAATACGATTGTGAAGGAAAAGCGGGATTTGATGTTTGAGATGCTTTCCCAGTTTCCAGACGCGTTTGAGTGGTTCAGCAGGCCCAAGGGCGGGTTGTTTATCTGGGTGAAGTTGCCGGATACCACCGATGTGGTGGCCTGCGAACAACGGGCCGAAGCGCTCGGCATCGACTATGCCACGGGCAAGGCGTTTCATGTATATCGGGAAGATGTTCCTTATTTGCGCCTTGCATTTGGCTATACCAAATTGGACGAGATCCGGAAAGGCATCCCGAAACTGGCAGCATGTGTGCTGGAGACGCAAAAGGTGGAGGCACAGGGGGTTGCAGATTAGCTTCTTTTAATATGGTCAATCTTCCCATCGATTTACAGGGGCGATCTCAGGATCGCCCCTGTATTTTGTGAGCGTGAGGTGTTTATGAAGATTACAAATGTAGATGTGTTTTTGCTGGATGGAAAATTTGTGTATGTGAAAGTCGACACCGACGAAGGCATTTCT
>JAPUJS010000534.1 GCA_027296045.1 bacterium
CCGGATCGTCCAATAGGGCGTCCACTTGGTCGTAAAAACGGTGCGCTCCAAACTCTCCCGCCAGCTTCTCCGCCCGGCCCAGGTCACGAACCATCAGCCCCTGAATCTCACACGCCGGGTTCGCGATCATTGCTGGCATCATACGCCGTTGCGCAACACTGCCTGCCCCGAGAATACCCCATCGCAGAGCCATACTCTTTCCTTTCACCCTTGCGTTCAACAACCCCGATCAACCCACGTTTCACCGCCTGTCCTCCCCTCGCCACTCCACTCGTAATACGCCTCCAGTTTGCGCTTCGTCTCCCCCAGTTGGGTTGTAAACTCCGGGGTCGTTGTAATATCAATATTGTCCTGCAGGCCACGAAAGTCGACCCCTTCAAACCCAGCCGCTGACCCTTTCTGACAAACCTCATCCAGACTCCACCCCGGGCTTCCCAGGGTCGTAAACGATGGTTTCATTTCATTCTTTCCTTTCAAAATGAAATGAATCATTTCCCCTTCAACTGTCTGAAACACGGACCTCATCCAAGTCCCGAAATTGCAATGCACACAATCGGCGATACATCCCGTCCTGTTCAATCAATGCTTGATGGGTACCCGATTGAACGATCTTGCCGCCATCCAGCACCAGAATGCGATTGGCATGTTGCACCGTGGAAAGCCGGTGTGCAATAATAAACGTTGTGCGCCCCTCCATCAAACGCTCCAGAGCCTGCTGCACCAGAACCTCCGACTCCGAATCGAGTGAAGAAGTGGCTTCATCCAGCAACAGAATACGGGCATTTCTCAGCAAAGCGCGGGCAATGGCAATTCTCTGTCGCTGTCCGCCACTCAATTTCACACCCCGTTCTCCTACCAGAGAATCATACCCCTGTGCCAAATCCTGAATAAACCCGTGCGCATTGGCAGCCCTGGCGGCCGATTCAATCTCCTCTTCCGTCGCATCCAATCGCCCATATCGAATATTTTCGCGCACCGATGTGCCGAAAAGATGGACATCCTGTGCCACCAGAGCAATCTGCTCTCGGAGAGACGGAACCTGAACCGTTCGTACATCGTATCCGTCCACCTGGATCTGCCCGAAATCAATATCGTAAAACCGGGGGATCAGATGCATCAGGGTTGTTTTACCCGCCCCACTCGGTCCCACCAAAGCCACGGTCTCGCCGGGAGCTGCTTCAAACGAAACTGCCTGCAATACCCGCCGGTCTGCTTCATACTGAAACGAAACATCCTGGAATGTCACGCGACCCTCAACACGTGGCAGAACAACCGCATCTTTTGCATCTTCAATTTCCGGGGCCGTGTCCAGCAACTCAAAAATGCGTTCGGATGCTCCAACAGCACTGTTCAGTGACGTATACAGTCTCGACACCCCCCAGACCGACCGCGTAATATTGAATGCGTAAATAAGAAAAGCGACAAGATCCCCGGCCGTCAACCTGCCTTCGAGCACCTCGTTGCCCCCATACCAGAAAATGATCACCAGCGCAAGCAGAAACAGAAACCCGATACAGGAAGAAAAAATTGCCGTAATCAGCGCCCGATGCCGGTTGGCCTGGAACAATTCCTCCGTTTCATCGTAATATCGCTGAACTTCATACTTCTCTCTGCTAAACGCCTTCACCACCCGAATTGCCGACAGGGCTTCTTCGGCCACCGATGTCGTGTCGGCCAGCCGATCCTGGACGCTTCGTGAAATCTCCCGAATCTTTTGCCCAAAATACCGGGTCCCGATGGCAACCGGAGGGACCACTCCAAACACCACCAGGCTCAATCGCCAATTCAGCACGACCATCAGGGCAACCGATCCTATCAACGAAAAAATCTGCATCAGAAGCTGCGCGAGATCTGTGGTTGCCGCACTTCGGATCGCCCCCACATCGTTGGTCAACCGAGAAGTCAATTCCCCGAGCCGGTGGTCTGCAAAGAAACGCAGCCCCAACCGGTGCAGGTGGGCATAGACCCGCTGTCGCAGATCGGTCACCACCCGGCTGCCGACCCAATCGATCCAGAAATGGCTGCCAAAAGACACCAGAGATTGAAAAACAAACAAGCCCAACATCCCCAGAGCCATCCGGTTCAAAAGCTGTCGGTCGGCCTTCTCAAACACCGAATCCAGCAAAGCCCGAATGCCCAACGGGATGGACAGCCAGACGCCGGTTGCCAATCCGGTAAGAATCAGCCCGGCGATAAGCCGAACCCAATAGGGCTTGCTAAATCCCAGAATGCGCTTCCAGACCTGCCACAGCACAGACGGGGATACGGGTTTTTCCTGTTTTGCCATACGCACCTCCAGACCATTAGCAAAATAGCCCACTCTCCATCCACCGTCAACGGCAAAGAAAAACCCCGCGCACAGCACGGGGTTTGCAGATGATCCACCCACTTATTGAAATACCAGGTACCGGGCCTCCTCCAGAGATTGGACTGCACCAACCCTTCGGGCGGTTTCAACCCCCCCGTTGTGGAGAGCTTTCAATAGTGCCTCTCCCTGCGATTCTGGCACGGCCACAAGCAGTCCGCCACTGGTCTGGGGATCGACAAAAATCTCCTGGTGCCAGGCAGGAAGAGACACTTCGAAATGGGTACTTGAATCAATCAGTTCGTGATTGGCCAGATTCACACCCGTACTCATCCCCTTTTCATACATCTTCAGCGCTTCGTCCATCACAGGAACGGCATCGGCCTGAATTTCCAACCGAACCCCGGACCCCTTTGCCATCTCAAAAGCGTGTCCTCCCAGGCCAAATCCCGTCACATCGGTCACCGCATGGACCTCAAATTCGGAGACAATTTCCGCCGCCTGCTTGTTCAACGTCGTCACAGTGTCCAAACAGGCTTGCATCGCCCCATCGGAGACCCACCCCTTTAAATTGGCATTAAACAACACACCGCTCCCGATAGGTTTTGTCAGGATCAGCACATCGCCCACTAACGCACCGACGTTGCGCCAATATTTATCGGGATGCACCACACCCGTAACCGAAAGCCCAAACTTGGGTTCCTCATCTTCCGTGGTATGCCCACCGGCCAACACCGCGCCGGCTTCGGTGATTTTGCTCAGCGCTCCCTCCACAATCCCGTGGAGAACCTCCGGACCCAGGTCCCGGGACGGAAATCCCACCAGGTTCAGGCACGTGAGCGGCTTGCCGCCCATCGCGTAAATATCACTGATAGAATTGGCAGCGGAAATCTGACCAAAAACATAGGGGTCATCCACCGGGGGCGTAATGATATCGGCCGTCAACACCAGGGCTATCTCATCGTTGATTCGATAAATGGCCCCATCGTCACTGGTCTCAAACCCCACCAGTAAATTGGGGTCCTCGATCCGCGGCAGGCTTTTCAGCAGCTTTTCCAGTCCGACCGGACTGATCTTTGCCGCTCAGCCACACGTGTTGGCAAGGCCCGTCAACGTCTTCTTTTTTCTTTCTAAAAGCGCCATGGTTCGTTCTCACGTTAAAGTGTAAAATCCCAGATCATAATACATACCGAGAATGGGCCCTTTTCGCAACCCCCCAAAATGCTTCAGCCCCCTTTTTTTGTCCGCAAAGCCTGCGTGGCCTGGAGGTCCACGGTCCAATTTTCGGGATCCACCACCACCCCATAGGCTTCCCGTGCGCTTTCAAGAGAAACCCGTTCCTGGCGCACATCTTCCAAGACAAGCTCTGGATCCCGTTCCAACGCATGCCCATAGCCCCCGCCTCCGGGCAGTCTTAGTGTCACGCTCTGTCCGGGTTGTAGCAGGTATTTCCCTTTTGGATGAAGGGGCGTACCATCTGAAAGAAACAACTCCCCCTGTTTCCCATCCTGCCCGCCTAGAAACCCTCTGGGCGTGCACCTCGTACGGTCGTACATACACGAATGCAGCACAGGCTGGTCGCAATCTGCCTGCAACACCATCTCTTGCCCGAGTCCGCCCCGGAACTTTCCCGCCCCCCCGGAATCCTGTCGCAACTCCCTCTTGAGCATCATCACCGGCGACACCGACTCAATCGATTCGGCAGGCACCCCGCGAATGCCACTGGGGAAGGCGGTCGCACTCAACCCATCGGCACCAGGACGGGCCCCCATGCCGCCTGCAGAAAAGAAAATATAGGCAAATACCCTTCCCTGTCGATCATGCCCCTCCATCTGGGTATTCCACAAACCTGCAGACCCATCTGAAATCACCCGTTCTGGAATGACCTGCGAAAGGGCACCGAAAATGACCTGGGACAGAAAATGCCCCACCAGGTGCCGTGCGCCCACAGCGCTGGGAAAGGTGCAGTTGAGAATCGATCCTTCCGGGGCCTGTACGCTAATGGGCCTGAAACTACCTTCATTATTCGGTACCGACGGACTGATGGCGCACTTCAACGGGTAGGTGGTATACGCATGGGTATAATTATATACCACATTAATCCCACGGTCCACCTGGGCCGAACTGCCGGCATAATCGACCCTTAAATCTTGATCCTGAACCGTGATGGCCACCCGGATCTTCAAGGGGTCATCAAATCCATCGATCTCCACTTCATCTTCATAGGTTCCATTCGGGATTTCGGCAATCGCCGTTCGTGTTGCCTCTTCCGACCGGTCCAAAATCAACTGCGACAATACTTCTAAATCATCCAGGCCGTGTTCTTGCATCATCTCTACAAGCTTGATCACCCCCACATCGTTA
>JAPUJS010000535.1 GCA_027296045.1 bacterium
GAACGAATGCACCGACGACGGGGCTACCAACACAAATACGCTCTGGAAGATACCTGGGCCTTTTCCGTGGACCTCGTCATCCTCGCCATGGTCTTCTGGGTCGGATCCGGACTGTGGCTCTGGTGGGAACTCAAGGTCACCCGTCTCTGGGGCACCGTCTGCCTTGGGATCGGCATCGGCCTGTTTGCACTTTTTCTCTCGACCATCTAAACATCATGACCTTCAACCACTTCAACCGCCGTCTCCACCTCTATCTGGCAATAGGACTGTTGCCCTGGTTTTTGATGTATGGCATCAGCGCAATTCCATTTACCCGGAACGAATTTTTTCGGAACCTGTACAACGACGGCGTTCCCCAGTGGACGGTTCGATTCGACCGCGAGTACCATCGAGATATTCCCGAGACCGGCGATTTGCGCACCGTCGCCCGGGAAGTTTTAAAAGATGTCGGTCTCGAAATCAAAGGCGGCTTTGGCGTCAACCGAAACCGCCAGCGTCTCAACATCTACCTCTTCACCTTCTGGTCGTCCACCCGCGTAACCTACCGCATCGACCGACACCGCCTGGTGGCCGAAGATCGCCGATTCCGCTTCGACCAGTTCCTCACCGGCCTGCACGCCAGAGGCGGTTTTCAACAAGACGCTTTTCTCAACGACGCCTGGGCCGTCCTGGTAGACCTGGTCTGCATCGGTTTTCTGGTCTGGATCGCCTCCGGCATTTACATGTGGTGGCAACTCCCTCAAACAAGACGTTGGGGCTTTCTGGCACTGGGAAGTGGCGTACTTTCGTTCATCCTGTTTTTGGTGTTCCTGTAAATCCAGCAAGTACACACCAACCATCCTCAGGAAAATAAAACCATCTACACAATAGGGAGAACCAACATGCCAGATCCCGTTGTCGGCATCATGATGGGCAGCACATCCGATGAGCCCACGATGCAAAAAGCCACCGCCATTCTGGATGAACTGGGCATTTCCTATGACGTTAGCGTATGCTCTGCCCACCGCAACCCCGACCGCACCGCCGAATATGCCCGCACCGCAAAAGATCGCGGGGTAAAAGTCATCATCGCAGGCGCCGGTCTGGCCGCAGCCCTTCCTGGCGTCCTGGCTGCCCACACCACGTTGCCCATCATCGGGGTCCCCTGTGCTTCGGGCGCACTCAACGGGGTCGATGCCCTCTACGCCATTGTCCAGATGCCACCGGGCGTTCCCGTGGCCTGTGTCGGCATTGACAACGCCCGAAACGCCGCCGTCCTGGCCGCCCAGATCCTGGCCCTTTCCGACCCAGAGGTCCAGACCCGTTTGGAAGCATACAAAAAGGGATTGGCAGGATGACCCAGGCAGAAAGCCCCTCTCTATGTCCGATAATGTCTTCTTTCAGGATATCGAACCAGTTCCCTATCTGACCGCACCGGCCTTATCGCCCGATGGGGAAACCCTCTTCTTCGCATGTGCCGGAGATATCTGGTCTGTACCTGCATCGGGGGGTGAAGCCCGACCGGTGACCGGACACGCCGAACACGACACCTCACCGTGTGTTTCGCCCGACGGCACTCACCTGGCTTTTATCTCTCACCGCACCGGAAACGGCGACCTCTACGTACGCCATTTAAAAACGGGCGACCTCAAACGCCTGACCTATCACAGCGGGGGGTGTGATCTGGGCGGCTGGTCGCCCGATGGCAACTGGCTCTATTTCTCGGCCAATCGGGATGGCATCAACGGGGCTATCTTTAAAATTCACGCGGACGGCGGCACCCCCATCGAAGTCCTTTCCGACCCGAGAGAAACACACTCACAGCCGGCCCTCTCGCCCGACGGCACAACCCTGGCCTTTGTCAACGATGCCAGAACCTGGTGGCGAAAGGGGCCCCACCCTGCCGGCGCCTCTCACATCTGGACGGTCAGTGAAGCCTCCGGTGCACAAGATCACGCCCGGGTCACCGCCTATGCGGGCATCAACAAGATGCCGATGTGGTCGCCCGACGGCAGATCCATCTATTATATCTCCGACAAAGGCGGGGTCGAAAATCTCTGGTCGATCCGGGTCAATAGCACGGATGCCAGCCCGCAAACACACTTTGAAGACGGCCGGTGCCTGCGGGCAACCCTGTCGGGTGACGGTCGTTGGATTGCCTTTGAACGAGAAACCGGGCTCTGGCGTCTCGACCTGGAAGCAGGCGAAGCCCACCCCATGGTAATCCAGGTCCAACCCGATCAAAAAATCACCCCCCAAATCCACCGAACCTTCTCAAACGATTTCGACGACTTCTACTTATCGCCCGATGGCAAAAAAGTTCTCTTTACCAACCATGGCGAACTCTTTGCCGCTCCATCCCAAAGCGAAAACGGCACCTTCAACGGAATCCGAATAACCCACACGCCCTTTCGAGAATATCAAGCCCACTGGCATCCCGACAGCCAATCGGTTGTCTATCTGTCCGACCGGTTTGGCAATTATGAACTCTTTCAATACGATTTCACCACCCGGGAAGAATCCCGCCTCACTCAGGACCCGGCCCAAAAATACGCCCCACAATTTTCGCCCGACGGACACTGGATCGCCTATGTGCATGCCCTGGAGGAAATCCGCCTTTTCAATACCAAAACCGGTCAGATAAGACCTTTCATTCAAAATGCCTTCTTCACCAATGCCTTTGCCACCACCGCCTTCTTCGACTGGTCACCCGACAGTTGCTGGATGGTCTATACTTCCCGGGACAACAATTATTACCAAAACCTGTACGTCCAGCATATCCATGAAACCCAGCCGCATCAAATCACGTTTCTCAGCCACATCGGGGCCTCCAATCCGCGCTGGTCGCCCAACGGGAAATTTATCCTGTTCAACACCGGGCAATACCGCTCTGAGAACCAGATCGTCCGGGTGGACCTGAACCCCGTACCCCCTGTTTTCCAGGAAGAAAAATTCGACGAGCTTTTTGAGGAAGAGGATTCAGAAAACGACGATGCTGAAGAAGAAGGGGCAGAAATCGAACCGGTCACCCTCACGTTCGACAACATCAAGCGTCGCCTCCGCCTGCTCACCCCCATGGAGGCCGATGCCCGAATGATGATCATCAGCCCCGACAGCAAAACCGTTGTCTTTCTTTCTGAAATCTCAGGCCAACCCAACCTCTGGCGTCTGTCCCTGGAACCCGACAAACAGAACGACCCGCCCCGACAGATCACCAAAACCCGTCATCGAAAAAACCGAGCGTATTTCACAAAAGACGGGGAAAAACTCTACTATCTGGATAACGGCCAGATCTACCACCGGGATTTCCCTTCCGGAAAGCCCAAAAAACTCTCGATCCGTGCCGAAATGGATGTGGATTTTCACATCACCAAGCGACAGATGTTCCAGGAAGCCTGGACCTTGATGCGCGATCATTTCTACGATCCTGATCTTCACGGATCAGACTGGGACCAGGTGCGAGACACCTTCCTGCCGCGTGTGGTCGGCGCCCGAACCCGCCGGGATCTCCATGACCTTCTCAACCTGATGGTTGGCGAACTCAACGCCTCTCACCTGGGCACCCGAATGAGCGCAGCCCCATCGACCGATGCCTACCTCGGTCTCCAATTTGAACGGGATGCCCTGGAACAAACCGGTCGGCTCAAAATCGCCCGTGTCCTCCCGGAAGGGCCTTCTGCGATTGTTGAAAACCCTGCTCTGTCCGGTGACGTGCTCATTGCCCTGGACGGTATCCCACTCAATCACCGCACAAATCTCTGGGAGAACCTGCAACACAAGGTTGGCAAGAAAGTTTGCCTGAGTATGGAAACAACCGGAGGCGAAAACCGGGATATCCATGTTCGTCCTATTGGCAAAACAGCACTGGGAAATCTGGCCTACCGCGATTGGGTCGTCCAGAATACCGCCTACACAACCCGCATCAGCAACGGTCGTTTGGGCTATGTACACATCCGTCAAATGGGCCTGGAAAACCTCCGCCGGTTTCTCATTGACCTGGACACCGAAGCCCACAGCTGTGACGGCGTCGTGATCGACATTCGGTACAACCCCGGTGGCCACATCGCCACCTTCATTCTCGACGTTATAGCAAAACGCGACTTTGTACTTTCATCCTACCGAGATAAGGTCACAACCCTGTCCGCCAATCTGTCTGGCAACCGCATCCTGGACAAGCCTACTATCCTGCTCACCAACGAACACTCCGGTAGCAATTCCGAAATGTTCAGCGAAGGCTACCGCCGCCTGGGCCTGGGCCATGTCGTTGGCACACCCACCGCCGGAGCTGTCATCTGGACCGGGGACTGGACGTTCCTCGACGGCTCCACCTTTCGGCTGCCCCACATCCGGGTGACCACCGCCGAAGGCGAAAACCTGGAACGCGCGCCCCGGCCCGTCGATTTTCACGTCGAACGCCCTCTGGGAGAGGCCGCCCGGGGCATCGATTCTCAGCTCGATGAAGCCGCTGAATTGCTTCTGGGCCAGATCGACGCTGCGTCTTGAAGCCTGTATCCATAGCCTTTCTGGAATCCTCAAACCGTTCCCTCCTGGCTGAGCCGCCTGCTAGAGAGGCACACCAGATCACCGAGGTTCGATATGGCAAAACGCAAAGCCAGAAAGCGACGCGAGCAGCAACGAGAGCCTGGCAGAAAACTCAAATCTCACCTTCGCGCCCTGGGCCTCTCTTCCACCCAGGAATACCAGCGCTGGTGCCGCAATCGGGGCCTGGGCAGTGGCACCCAGAAAAGCGACAGCCAGCTTCGCAAAGAACAAAGTCTGGCCAAGCGTCAGTGGGGAGACGCCGCG
Organism: bacterium; assembly: GCA_027296045.1. GTDB lineage: Bacteria > Latescibacterota > UBA2968 > UBA2968 > UBA2968 > JAPUJS01. Next base: position 4,786 of record JAPUJS010000535.1, read on the forward strand.
CTGACCCGCAACCGGCGCAACACCCGCCGCCCCTCCAACACCATTGTCAAAATCTACAACCGGGACCTCAAAAAAGGCGACCTGGGCACCGATTATTTCCGCAAGATCCGATCGGTCTTCTCACAGTTTGAAGACAACGGCAAATCCCGCCGGATCTTCCTGGAACTCCTCCTCCATGTAGAACGCAACGCCGACCTGTTTGGCATGGAGCCCGCTTTTCCGGCTCTGGGTACGAAACCCGGCAACACCTTCATCGAAGGCCTGGGCAATCTGGTTCGGCACCACGAAGACTGGCTGCGTCCGTTAGCAGACTGGGATTCCGACACCCACAACCCCCGACGCCAATTCAACCACCTTGCCCGATACCTCCTGGCCCAATATGACGTACCCGCCTTTATGGATGCCGCCTGGTTCCAGGACATCACCTCCGAAACCCGGCAACAAAACTGGTTCAAACACATCGGCACGGGCCAGAACATCCGCAAGGCCAATATCCCGGTCCGCTTCACCAAAATGATGGCCCACCTCTTCCTTCAGGCCCCGGATGATTTCACAATCGAGAAAGCCCTGCGCTGGGCACAGATCATCGGCCAGGACGGTTCCGAAGGGCTCTCCCACGCCATCATGCATTCTCGGATCGGCACCTGTTTCGACCACGAAGACTTCTGGGAATCTGTGATCAAATTTTTTGTCAACAATCCCATGCTCGATCCCGACCAGGTGGGCCCATTAATCGACTTTATGCACACCCAGAAGTATGAGACCCAGCAAATCGCACGGCCCGGCGGCATCGTAGAAATCGCGCCTCCCCCCCAGCCCAATTTTTCGGTCAAAGCCCGCAGCATCGACAAACTTCTGCGCCAGATGGAAGAGTGGCACGCCCACCTGATCCAGGAAGCTTACGGAGAAGAAAACGGCCGTACCCGAAAAGGCAAAAGGGTCATTACCCGGTGGGAGCCTTCCGGCATCGGCGAATATAGATTTATGGAAGGCAAAAACCGATCCCATTCCCACACCGTCTGGCAGGTCCAGGAACTGCGCAGCAACCGGGAGCTTGTCGCCGAAGGCAAAGCCCTGAATCACTGTGTTTCATCCTACGCCAAAAACTGTCGCAAGGGCAACATCTCGGTCTGGTCGCTCCGGGCCGTCACCGATGGCCTGCACGAACCTGTTTTGACCGTCGCCGTAGACAATATGAGTCGCCGTGTAACCCAGGTTCGCGGCAAATTCAATATCTCTGTTTCCGGAAAACGTCGAAACAAGAAGCACAATACCTTGAAGCAAAGTTATCTTCGACTCATCCCCCGATCTCAAACAATCCTTCAAAAATGGATGCGAAAAGAGGGGCTCAGAGCCTACTATTAACGGCTGATGCGGCAACAACACAACGGGGTCCCCTCCTTAGCCTGGAAGGGACCCCAAATTCCAGATACAACCCATTCACAGAAATACGCCCCAAAGCGATTCACAAAGGAAACGGATGATGCCCAACAATACAACTTTTCGAGTCGCCTGGACGACCGACTTCTACC
>JAPUJS010000536.1 GCA_027296045.1 bacterium
CCCTCTCTTCGCCCGAAAGCCAGCAATCCGGTTTGTTGACCGATTCAGTTGTCGTGACAGATAACCTCGCTACGGTGCTGGTGAACGAAATCGATCGCGTCATCGGAACCTTGCCTATGGTTCATGTTGACAGGGCACTCCGTCATACACTGGGCCTTTGATGCTGATCTTTATTCTTGATATACCGTCGGCACCCGCACCGTAAACACGCTCCCCTTCCTCACTTCACTCTCCACATCAATCGACCCACCTAACGTCTCTGCCCATCCCTTCGTAATCGGCAACCCCAATCCCCGCAACATATGTGTTGAATTAAAATAGAATAAGAATAAACAATGGGTAAGACCACATTTCTCTGAAGCGATCCAGATCCATGATTTGCCTGCCTAACCGACCAAAAACTGGACCGCCCCGACCTGGCTTCCATCCAATACCTTCCTTCCTTAATAAACCATCACAAGTTACTTCAAGTGAAAAAATATCTGCATCCGTGACCCATGGTATTGACACATCCAAACAGACGACCAACCTGCCTCTATTTTCCTTTTTCCTTTTTCCAATTTCCTGTTTAAGTTGGAAAATCAATCAGGAGACCAACCGCCCATGAAAATCACTCGTTTCGACATCGCCATCACCCGTCGTGATCCCAGCCCCAACCCCAAACGCGACGCCCTGCAATCCCTGCCCGGCTCCGGCTCGGTCAAAGTCACACTCGAAACCGGCCTCATCCCGGAAGGGTCGCCCCTCCAACTGGAAGACGGCTACGTTTCCATCCCCAACGGACCGGGATTTTCATGGGCCTGATCTCCTACGGCGAGGCAGTTGGCCTGCTGTCTGCATTCATCTGGGCGGTCAACAGCCTCATCATCCGCACCCAATCCTTCAACGTACCACCGACCCTGATGAACGCCATCCGGTGCGCTGTCGCCGCCCTCTTCTTCTGGTGCCTGCTCCCCTTCAATGCCAACCTATCGGACTACGCTCGGGTCACCCCCTACGAATGGGCCTGCCTGATGAGCTCGGTCACCATCGGGGTAGTCGTCGGCGACACCCTCTATCTGTGGTCCATTCGAGAAATCGGTGTTGCCCGAACCATGGCATTGGTGGGCACAACCCCCATCACGACCCTGGCATTCGAAAAGCTCCTTTTGGGCCTGGAAGTGAGTTCCACCTTTGTGCTCGGCTGTTTCCTGGCGGCCTCAGGCGTCTTCTGTCTTGCAGGCAAACCCAAACAAACCCATCCAGATACCACCATCAACCTCAAACGCGGCGTCCTCCTCTCCCTCTCGGCCGCCCTGTTATGGGGCCTCAGCACCACCCTGCTCAAACCCGCCATCGCAAACCTGACCGCCGTTCAGGCCAACAGTATTCGCATGCCCTTCGTGGCGGGGTTGACCTTCTTAACCTGGCGGCTTCGGTCCGACGGCATGGGCTTACAGCAACTGGGTAAAAAAGCGCTGATCATTGTTGCATTCACCGGCCTGCTGGGCATGGGCGTCGGTTCCCTCTTCTATTTGACGACCATAGGTCTCGTCGGCCCATCCAAAACGGCCACCTTGACCGCAGCGACCCCCGTTTTCGCCTTGATCATGTCCATTCTCTTTTTAAAAGAAAAAATTACCCTGCGCCTCCTCCTGGGCGTTCTCCTGTGTGCGAGCGGCGTCTATATGGTATTATAGAAGAAAAGGGATTGTGATAAAAAAAGCTGACTGTTGGGAAAAATTACATCGTGGTCCTGCAAACACCTCCTGGTCCCACATACAGGAAAATCGATTTTTAGAAATCGGGGTGCAACCTATGTTCCAGGTCAAAATGGTGATTGGTCAGTTTCGACCCATCAACGGCGGGGCCGAGCGTCAGGCCGAAGTCCTCGCCAAAACCCTGATCGGGAAAGGAATACACGTTGAAGTCTATACCATAAGACCGCGTGGTGTTCCTGCCAGATTACCGGACGATACGGTGCCGGTTCAACGATTGTGGGCACCCGGATACCGCTCCCTGAAGCAGATGATGATCATCGGAACCCTTTACTACAAATTGCTGGCTCAAAAAGGCAAAATCGATCTCATTCACATTCACCAGGGTCTTGCACCTGCATTTGCCGGCGTTCGGGCAGCACAGCGTTTGGGGATTCCGAGTATTGTGAAATGCGGGAATAGCGGTCCCCGCTTCGACCTGACCATGTTAGAACAGGGACACCTGTTTGGCCATCGAATGGCAACCTATGTCGCGCAACATACCACGCGCTTTGCTGCGTTAAACGACCAGATCGAAACACAATTACAAACGTGGGGAGTGGAAGCGAAGCGGATCATACCCATTCCCAATGGCGTGACCGTTGGGGAAGCAGTAACGCCTGCGGAAAAAACAAAAAGCCGAAAACGGCTCGGATTGGATCCGGAGGCCTTTGTCGCGCTCAGTGTGGGAAATCTAAACCCAAAAAAAGATTACACAACGCTTCTAAAAGCTTTTCAGCACTGTCGAAAAACGATGGATGCAACACTGTTGATCGTTGGCGGCGGTCCCCAGCGTGCCCAACTGGAACGGGAAGCGCAAGACCTCGGGATTGCCTCTGCCGTACATTTCGCAGGTGCGGTTCCGCCCGATCAGGTTCGAGAATATCTAAATGCGGCAGATGTATTCCTGCTCTCCTCCATCACCGAAGGGCTCTCCAATGCGTTGCTCGAAGCAATGGCGGCAGGACTTCCCGCCATCGTATCGGACATACCCGCGAATCGCCTGCTGATAGAGGACGGCCATTCAGGAATCTTATTTCAGGCCGGTCAGGTCAACGCGCTTGCACAGAGCATCGAATCCATCCACAACAATCTGGAATGGAGACTCCGCTTGGGAGCAAACGCCAGACAAAAGGTCTGCTCAAATTTCAGTATCGAATCTGTTGCAGATCAATATATTCAGCTTTACGAGAAATTGCTTGAAAAAACAGGGCCCTGAAGAGTCGCCTTCGCCTTTCCTGCCGCTGGATCGCAGAAGGACGCAGAGAAGCGCGGAGGGACGCAGATCCGCCCCCCAATGCGCCCCGTCGAGATAAAAGAACCCGGACGCACCTACCGTTAGGAACCCCTTATGCCAGATACCAGACCCAATATCCTCATTTTGATGACCGACCAGCAACGTGCCGATGCAATGGGCTGTGCGGGCAACCCCAAAATCCGCACCCCCCACATGGACGCCTTCGCCGCCTCCGGCGTCCGCTTTTCTCAAGCCGTCACCCCCACGCCCGTCTGTGTCGCCGCCCGAATGAGCTTCATCACCGGCCACCGGGCTGCCCGCACCCACTGGATGGCCAACTCTGCCCTACCCGGTCCCCCGCCCGAATTGCCGACCATGATGACCCTCCTCCTACAATCCGGCTACTGGACGCAAGGCATTGGCAAGATGCACTTCCGGGGCCGCAAATACGGCCTTCGCAACCTGCAAACGATGGAAGAAGGCGTCAACCACTGGATCGACGACGACTACATCCGCTATTTGCACAAACACGGGGTTCGCACCCGTCACCCCAAGGGCTTTCGCGACCTGCTCTACTTCCAACCCCAAACCTGTGGCATCCCCGTCGAACACCACATGAACACCTGGGTCGCCGATCGCTCCATCGACTTCCTCCAGGAACACACCCGCTACCGGCCCGACCAGCCCTTCTTCCTCTGGAGTTCCTGGATCTCACCCCACCCACCCTTCGCCCCCTGCGAACCCTACGACGACATGTATGACCCGGCCGATATGGACCTCCCCAACTTTGCCGATCGACCCATCGAAACCCTTTCGCCCACCCTTTACGGCAACCGGGCACGTCTGGACGGCGCACACCACGACCCGAATCGTATGCGCCGCCTCCGCGCCCTCTATCAGGGCCTGGTCTCCCACGTCGACGACGGCGTCGGCCGCATCCTGGCCGAACTCGATGCCCTCGGTCTGTCCGGCAACACTGTCGTCCTCTTCACCTCCGACCACGGCGAAATGATGGGCGACCACGGCCTGTCGCAAAAAAACTGTCCTTACGAATTCTCCGTTCGCATCCCCCATCTTCTGCGCTGGCCCGGCAAAACCGAACCGGGACGCGTCTGCACCGACCTGGTGAGTCTGCTCGACTTTTTCCCTACCCTCATTGAAGAGCTCGATTTAACCTACCCCGAAGAACACGGTCCCCTCACGGGTGCCAACCTCATCGGTGCAGAAGGAGGTGGTCTGAGCCAGCCTCGAGATGCAATGGTCATCGACTACAGCCAGAAAGCAGGCCGCTGGCTTTCTGTTCGCACCCACACCCACAAATACGCCTTCTTCGCCCACGGCGGTGTCGAAGAACTCTACGACCTCGAAAACGATCCACAAGAACGACACAACATCGCAACCGAACAGCCCGACCTGACAGCCCAATTCCGAAACCAAATCACCTCCTGGGAAAAACAACACGGCCTGCCCAACTCCTTAGAGGCAGACACCCTGCGCATCTATCCAGGCCCCGACCGCATACCCATAGAGCAGGAATGCCGTACCGTCAGCCTCAACGACGGCCCCTGGCCCAAACGGCTGCCCGAAAACGAACAGCACACCATCGAGACCTACGCCGAAGCCTTCACCCGGGCCATCAGCAAAGAAACCACCCTGTCGCCCGACAAGCTCAGCATCGACCAGTACAAAAAAGAAATTCTCCAGCTTGGTCCCTATGATTCGGGCGGAGAATCCCTCGAAGGCACCCCCTGGGAAGATGCCTGGAACAAGGCCTAATGCCCCCAAATAAACGACCGCCTTCCACTCGGCGTTCCAGATACGCATCGCCCCTGATTTTCCTTGATAACTGTGAAGAGGATATGCTAATTGAGTCGTCTTCATAACACGGTCAGAAAACGCCAAAAAAC
>JAPUJS010000537.1 GCA_027296045.1 bacterium
ACCGTGGCCTGGACGACGGTATCCTGGAGGTCCAGGCAGACCAGGATACCGTCGTCCAGGCCATAAAGGTAGCCGTCGTTGTGGACGACATTGGTGAATTTGGCTTTGAGACGCCGTGTTTCCCACAGGATGGAGATTTTGAATTGATCCTGTTCGTTGGCAATCTGAAGGAGTTGACAACCGATTCCGTATCCGGTTGATATAAAAAGGCGGTTGTCGGGCAAGGGAACCGGCTGGACGATATGCTGGGTGGCGTTTCCAGTAGCCCAGGGGTGTTGCCAGAGCAGCTTGCCGGAGTCGGGGTCGTGACTGGCGACCTGTCCTGTGTTGAAAATGAGGATCTGATCGACGCCTGCCAGGGTGGTCAGGCTAGGGGAACTGTAGCCGGCTCGTCTGTTTCCGCCGCCCCAAATGATAGCGCCTGTGTTTTTATGATAGGCCATCAACGATTGACCGTTGGGACCGCCGGGGCTGACGATGACCCGGTCGTTCAGGATTAATGGGGAACCGGACATGCCCCAATCGTTGACGCGAGCGCCGGTTTCTTTTACGGTATCTCGAGACCAGATTTCCTGGCCGGTGGATACATCCAGGCAGGTCAGGACGCCTGTTGCGCCGAAGGTGTAAACCCGTTCCCCATCGATGGTGGGGGTTGCCCGGGGACCGATCCCGCCGAGGGCGGTGGCGTAGCGAGCCGTGTAGGTGTAGCGCCATTTTTCTTGACCTGTTAGCAGGTCATAGCAGGCCACGGTCTCTTGCTCGTCCTGTTGTTCCTGGGTGATTGCAGAGCGTCCGGAGACGGCGAAGGCAGACCAGGCTTCGCCGACGGGGATTTGCCAGAGCAGTCGGGGAGGATTGGATTCCCATTCGGGGTCCAGATGCACATTGGGCAGGGTGGCGTTGCGATGGGGCCCCAGGAATTGTGGATAATCGATGCCCAGAGATTCCGTCTCGTCGGATGGGGAAAGGGTTGAAATGGTGGACCAGCGCCAATCCAGGATAGGGACCATGTCGCCGGTGAAGCCCCGGAGACGGAAGAAAACGGCACCCAGGGCAATTAGAAGGACGAGGATAGCAAGGCTGCGAACACGAATCTTCTTGCTGAGTCTCGAATAGCGGGAAAACCAGAGAAGGAGGAGAAGGCTTCCAATCAGGATTACAGGAACAGTTTTCAGGACCTGCACAGCCCTCTGAGGGGAATCCGGAATCCAGATGGCGAGGAGAGCCAGGATGGCCAGCCCGGCGATCAGAAGGGCGGGCCACCAGCATACGGGTTTGGGATCGGTTGAATCGGACATGGTTTTCTCTTTTTAAGTTCGGTATCCATCGAACGGTACAGGTGATATGTACTGTACAAGCATGAAGGCTATTTACCTACTCTTCATTTGACGAATGTTGTATCTTGTAAGTTGCAAATTTCTAAGCGATGGGACAGCGCCCTGAAGGGCGCATTTATAAGGTGACGGCTTTGGCTTTTGTATGTATTTGGATTTATGAGGCGTCTCAAGTTTGGTTGCGGGTTTTCACAGAAAGGAGTGCTGGATGAAAGGAAGACTTTTGATTTTGATGGGACTTTGTCTGCTTCCAGGTCTGGTTCGGGCGGATACGAATGGCAGTGCGTACTGGCCTCACTGGCGGGGTCCGAATGAGAATGGGCTGGTGAGCCAGGGGAATCCGCCGGTGGTCTGGAGTGAGAATGAAAATATTCGATGGAAGGTCGCGATTCCGGGGTTGGGGCATGCCACGCCGATTGTGTGGGGCGATCGGATTTATGTGCAGACGGCTGTGCAAACAGAACAGGCCGCAGCAGAGGCCAGTGAAGGCAAGCGGGAAGCACCTCCCTATATCTTTCAGTTTAAGGTGCTGGCACTGGATCGCAAGAGCGGAAAGACGGTGTGGGAAAAGACAGTTCGAGAGGTACATCCTCACCAGGGGCTGCACCAGACGTCGTCGTTTGCTTCTACATCGGGTATTACCGATGGAAAGCATTTGTATGCGTTTTTTGGCTCGCAAGGTCTTTACTGTTTTGATCTGGACGGGAATTTGAAATGGGAGAAGGATCTGGGAGATCTGGAGATTAAGAGCAGTTGGGGGGAGGGGAGTTCGCCGACGATTTATGGCAATACGATGGTGATCAACTGGGACCACCAGGGGGATTCGTTTATTGTGGCATTGGACAAGCGGTCGGGTAAGGAAATCTGGCGGAAGCCACGGAGGGAAGGGACATCGTGGTCCACGCCGCTGGTGGTTGAGCACAAGGGCAAGCGCCAGGTGATTGTGAGCGCATCCCGGCGGACCCGGAGCTATGACCTGAGTACGGGAGAATTGATCTGGGAGTGCGGCGGGTTGGGCTCCAATGTGATCCCGATGCCGGTGCACGCCAACGGGATTGTCTATGTCACAAGCGGCCATCGGAATCCGGCAATACAGGCCATTTCGCTGGACAAGGCCAAAGGGGATATCACGGATTCGGACGCTGTGCTCTGGTCAATTTATGACAGTGACACACCCTATGTGTCGTCGCCGCTGCTTTATGGCGACCGGTTGTATTTTTTGAAGAATCGGAACGGCATTCTGTCTTGTTACAACGCCAAGACCGGGGAGGCGCTTTTTGGTCCGCAGCGATTGAAAGGCATACGGCGGGTGTATGCGTCTTTGGTGGGTGTGAACGATCGGGTGTATATTTCCGGGTTGGGAGGTGGGACGATGGTCATCAAAAATGGGCCGAAATTTGAAGTTCTAGCGACCAATACGATTGACGAAGGGATTGCCGCTTCGCCGGTGGTGGTGGGCGATGCGATCTATTTGCGGGGCGATCGGCATTTGTATTGTATTGCGGAAGATTAAGCGTAGCTGAAAATGTCGAGCCGGTCACGGAATGTGACCGGCTCTTTTTTTTTAAACCCCAGGTAGATGTGTAAAATGGGTTTATTATACCCATTTCAGATCACAATGTCGTGATAGATCAATTTTCCCCGCGAGAAGAAAATTGATCTATTCTAATAATTAATTGATAAATATAAATTTATGTAATATTTAGTCTGATATTTTGCACTACTCTATGCGTTTATGACGCCATTTTGTGTTTTAATCGGTATTACTCTTCGAGTACGGGTCGGTTTAAGCGTGTATGATAGGGCTGTTCCATCACAGCTCGTTGTCGTTCGTTTGCCCACTCGGGAATGGGATGGGCGGGTACATAGGCCATATTGCCGGCGGTGTAGCGGGTGAGTATGGTGCGGCGGGGGTGGTTGGCCGTCCAGGGGATGGTGCCGTGGGTGACGGCTTCGCTGAAGATGACGACAGCGCCGGCTTTGCAGGTGATCTGGCGCACGTGTTCCTGGTATTTTTCATACCGTCGCATTTCCTGGGGACAGACGTAATTGCTTTTGTGGCTGCCGGGGATGAGTACAAATCCGCCGTCGCCGGGGTTGATGTCGGTGAGCTGGAAAGTGACGACGGTGAGGCCGTTGTGCATTTTGCCGTTGCGGAAGAGGTAATACTGGTTGGGGTCGAAGCCGGGACCTGAGGAGCCGTGCAAGCGAAAGCCTTCGGCACCTTTGTCCATCCAGAGCAGGAACATCTGGTGGTCCATCCGAAACCCCTTGCCGAACATTTCGTTGAGGTAAGGCACGAGGCGCGGGTGGGCGAGCATGTTGCGAAAGGGCAGGCACCAGGGTTCTTCCCACTGGAGCAGATTTTTCAGTTCGCCGCGACCGTGGTCGGCCTGGAGATTTGGGGCGTCTTTGGCAAGGGTTTGCTCGGACGGTCGATACCGTCCCTGGTCCAGGTGATGATCGATGGCTTCGTTGGCCTGTGTGATTTCGTCGGACGTCATGACATTTTCGATGACGAGATATCCGTTGAGATCAAAGAGGTATTTTTCGTCTTCGGTCATTGGAGGTGCTCCTTGAATCAGGTTTGCAAGTCTTGCAGTAATTGATAAAAGGCTTTCTTTTTCGGGTCCAAAGAATCGACGCCATATGCTTCGAAAAACGGCTTGATCCATTCTTCGCCCAGGTTTCTCCTGACACTGTAGAGGGCCGCGATGAAATCTCGATATGGGTCTCCGATGCCCGCATATCCCCAGTCTATGAATCCGGTGACTCTTTGGTTTTGGATGAGGATATTGGGCAAGCAGTAGTCGCCGTGGGTGAAGACCAGGTCTTCGGCGGGTCCCAGGTTTCGCAAATGGTCGATGAGTTCTTGTGGTCTGTTTTGCCATTCTGGAGGCAGATCTTCTGTATTCAAGATGCCCTTTTTTAGTTTGTGTTCTGCCTCTTTGAGTTGCGTTTCGATCCGTGTGTCCAACGGGCAACCTTTGTAAGGCACCCGATGGATTTCCTGAAGGGCATTGGCCAGGAGTTGGACCAGACCGAATTTGTCATTTTTAAAGCAGTCGTGGTGGGAGCTTGTTCCGGGGATTTGTTCGGTGAGCATGTATTCTGTCGTTTCTTCTTTGTGGAAATGCAGGACTTGAGGGACACTCAGTTTGCCGTGTAGCCAATCCATTGCTATTCTTTCTGGCTGCAGACCGGGTGCATCGGGGTCGTCTTCGGTTCGGTTGATTTTTAGGAACAGACCGGGGCTGTTTTTGCGTTTAAAGAAATAGATGTCGGCAGTGGAACTGGTTTGATAGTTATCACCGGTTGAAGCATATCCTTTCAGAGCTTTCTGGATGTCTTTGGGCCAGTTGGGCGAGATGTTCATGTTTTATATTTCACTGAGAAGGCGACGCAGATACTGGGATGCCAGACGAATGGATTCGAAGGCGTCGCACTGATTGTTTCGGTCTTCGAATACGATGGACATATTGCCGTTGAAATTTGCGGCTTTTAAGATACTCAGAATGCGGTTGTAATCGAGCCATTCTTCCTGGCCGCTGTCGATTTTGTAGATTTTGGCGCGGACGTAGGCGGCGTGTGGGGCGACTTGTTCTATATAGGAGTAGAACTTTAGATCGGGATCGAATTTTCCTTCCCGGTTTGTGCCGGGGGAACCTCGCCATCGGCCGGTATCCAGGATGATGGTGACATTTTTGCGATCAATCTGGTGCAATAGGTTCAGGATGTCATCGCCGGTGGGCTCTGCGGCAGGCGGGTGGTTGTGGAGGCCAATGAGGACGCCTTTTTCGATGGCGTAGTCGGCGACTTGCTGGAAGCTCTGGACCATCGTGGACTGCAAGGCTTCGCGATTTTCTGAGCCCTCGGGGATTGCGCCTGCAAACTGACGAATGAGAGGTGCGCTCAGGAAGGCTGCTGCATCTACAGCCGTTTTGGCTTCGTCGATACGGCGTTGTAATTCATCCGGTGGAAGAGGCGCGCCAAGTCCGTTGGAACTGCCGACATAGCCACTGCCAATGCCGATGTAGCCGATTGGAAGGCCGTAGTGCTGGCATTTGAGTTTGATGCGCAGCAGGTCATCTGGCGTTTTGGAGGGGAAGCCCCGGTCAAGCTGGAAATCGATGACGTCGAGTTTTAACTCGTGAATGAAATCGATCAGGGGTTCGACGTCCAGCCACTGGTCCCGGTCTTTGGGGTTTCGCAACATGGCGTTGCAGCCGAGTTTGATCATGGTGTTTCTCGTGTCTGTTTCAAAAGTTGCCGCCAGTGCGACCGTCTCTGATAGAAATCGGCAAGTCGATGGAAACCGCTGCTGGCGACTCAAAGGTAAGGACGGAGTAATTCTTCTAACTCAAAGACACGCCTTCGACCGTGATGCGGTGCATGAACCGACGTTGGCCGGGATAGTCGTTGAGGGCGCAGTGCCAGGTGGCCCGGTTGTCCCAAAATCCGACCGAGCCTTTTTCCCAGTGGAATCGGCAGGTGAATGTGGGGTTTACGGCGTGGCGATACAAATACTGTAACAGGGGCTGAGACTCTTCTTTGGTCCAGCCTTCAAATTGGACAGTGAAAGCGGAGTTTATATACAGAGCTTTCCGGCCGGTGTCGGGGTGCCGGATGACGACCGGGTGAACCGCATCCTGTGTGGCCAGCTCCCGATTGCGGATTCGGCCTCCGATGTCTTGATTTCGCTGGTTGGTGGGTTTTCTTCCAAAGGTATGTCGGCTGGAATGGATCGCATTCAACCCGGAAAGTGTTTCCTTCAGGCCGTCTGAGAGGGTGTCGTAGGCTGCATACATACTTGCGAACATCGTGTCTCCGCCGACTTCGGGCACTTCGTGGGCATACAGGATCGATCCCAATGCGGGAATCTGATCATACGAATGATCGGTGTGCCAGTTACTTCCAATATTTTTTTCCTGGTCGGGTTCTTTGCTTACCTCCGCGATCATGGGATAGCCTTCGACGGGTTTGAAAAAGCGGTTGACGTTGATTTCTCCCCAGCGATTTGCAAAGGCGATGTGATGCTCTGGCGTGAGGTCTTGATCTCGGAAGAAAATGACGCTGTGTTCCAGAAAGACCTGGCGGATCTCGGTGAATTGTTCGTCGTCGAGATCAGCAAGATTCACGCCCTTAATTTCTGCACCCAGAAGCCCGGATAAGGGATGGACATCGATGGTTTGATAAGCGGTTTGGCCCATTGTGTTTCTCCTTACTTAGATACGAACTTTGACGGAAGTGGTCAGAGCATCAACTGCTTATTTTCTCAAATATTTTGCAATGGTTGTCCAAAGGATACTCGGGTCTCATAATCCAGTTGAATTTTTCCGTCTGCTGAAAATGCATCGAACACTTCTCGATTGATGGCCCCGAATTGGGCGAATTCCGGATCGG
>JAPUJS010000538.1 GCA_027296045.1 bacterium
CCCCAATGATAAACCCCCCTAGAATCGCCCCCGGAACCGAATCCAGCCCTCCCAAAATCACAACCGGAAACACTTTCAACCCAAAATGTGCCAGGGAAAGATTGATCCCATTAATCTGCCCCAACAAAATCCCCCCCACAGAAGCCACCACCGCTGCAATCGCCCAGGCAATTGCAAACACACGCTTCACCGAAATCCCCATCGCAAGGGCCGCCGTCTGATCGTCTGCCGTTGCCCGCATCGCAATCCCGATATTCGTATATTTGAAAAACAGCGAAAACACCACCAAAGACAGCCCCGACAACCCCAACGACCACACATACACCTGCGACACCTTCACAAATCCCAGCACCACCGGCTCTGCAGGAAACACCTCCGGAAACACCCTCGTATCCGGCCCCCACAAAATCACAATCAACCCCCGTAAAATCGCCGACAGCCCAATCGTCAACATAATCACCGACAAAACCGGCTCCCCAATCATCGGCCGCAAACACACCCGCTCAATCACAAACCCCAACAAAACCGCAAACCCCATCGTCACCAGAAACGCCAGCCCAAAAGGCATCTCCACATCCACCGTCAACCACATACACACATACGCCCCCATCAACAACACTTCACCCTGCGCAAAATTAATCACACCCGAAGATTTATAAATCAACACAAACCCCAACGCAACCATCGCATACACACTCCCCACCACCAGCCCCGCAACCACCAATTGAATAAAAACGTCCAAAGAAGCCTCCTAAAAAATCGTACACCACAAGATTCACTCCCCTACCCTCTCCACCCGAACCCCCGTCTCCACCAAAACCTCCCGCCCGTCCCGATACCGCACCTGGGCCTCCACCAAAACCTCTTCCACCTCTCCATAAAGCGCCTCCACCAAATCCCCATATTTCTTTTCCACAAACCCCCGCCTCACCTTCCGTGTCCGCGTCAACTCCTGATCATCCGCATCCAGTTCCTTGTGCAAATTCACAAACCGCACAATCCGCGCACCCTCCGGCAACCCCTCATTCACCTGCGCCACCCCTTCCTGAATCAGTGCATACACCTCCGGCTTCTGCGAAAGATCCGTATAAGACGTATATGCAATCTGCCGGTTCTCTGCCCATTTGCCCACATTCTCAAAATCTATATTAATAAACGCCGCCACATACGGCCGCTCCTGACCAAACACCACCGCCTCTTTAATATAGGGACTGAACTTCAATTGATTCTCAATCGACTGCGGCGAAAACGTCTCCCCGTCCAACAGCTGCATCACATCGCTCATTCGGTCGATCACCACCAGATGGCCGTCCGCATCCATATATCCCGCATCGCCCGAATGCAACCACCCATTCTTCAATGCCTTCTCTGTCGCCTCCGGATCTTGATAATACCCTCGAAACACACTCGGAGATCGGGAAAGAATCTCCCCCTCCGGAGAAATCCGTACCTCCGTTTCGGGAATCGGATGCCCCACCGTCTCAAATTTAACATCCCCACTCCGATGGATTACCGAAATGCCCGAAATCTCCGTCTGCCCATAAATCTGCTTCAGATTCACCCCCATCGCGTGGAAAAACCGAAACACATCGGGCCCGAGCGCTGCCCCCCCCGTATAAGCGTTTCGAATCTGAGACAACCCGATCCGATCCCGCAATGTCCTGAAAAGCATCCAATCGCCCACCCACGAAAACAACGCCCGTTCTCCCGAACCGCCATCTACCTTCCTCATCCACATTTGATACACCCATTTTTTCAACCGGCTGGAATCTTCCATCTTCACCTGAATTGTAGACACCAGATCCTCCCAAACCCGAGGCGGTGAAAACATCACCTGAGGGGCAATCTCCCGGATATTTTCCTGAACTGTCGTTGCTTCTTCCGGAAAATGAACCGTAAACCCGATGTGCATCGCCCCCGACACCGCCATCATCTGCTCGCCCACCCAGGCTAAAGGCAAAGCCGATACAAATTTATCCGTCGGCACCATGGGGTCCACTTTCACCAGCAGATTTTCGGCCACCTGCAACATATTCCCAAAACTCAACATCGCCAGCTTTGGAGCACTCGTTGTCCCCGAAGTCGGCAAAATGACCGCAACATCATCTGCCACACCCACATCGACCTCCCGATCAAAAACCTTGGGATGGGACCGCTCAAAATCCCGCCCCAACGCCTGCACCGCCTCAAATCCGATCAACAACTCATCCTCATAATGTCGCATCCCCTTCGGATCCCAATACACCACCTGCTTTACCTGTGGAATCTCCTCTTGAATCTCCAGAAGCTTGTCCACCTGCTCCTGATCTTCTGCAATCACAAAAACCGAATCCGACTTTGCCACCCCATACTGAACCTCCGGCGGCGTCGAGTCCTGATAAATACCAACCACAACCCCCCCAAGAGCCTGCACCGCGAGCTCGGCATACACCCACTCGGGTTCATTATTTCCAATCACCGAAACATGATCTCCCCGATTCAAACCCAGCACCTTTAATCCAAGCCCAAACGCCTTCACCTGTTCCCAATAAGCCTCCCAGGTCACGTCATGCCACAACCCATAATCCTTTTCCCGAATGGCAACCTTGCTCGCACCCCACCGAAGCGCCTTTTCACGCAACAATTTTGGAAAGGTATCCATCCCTACACATCCTCTCCCAGATACGCCTGAATCACCCCGGCGTCCGCCTTCACTTCCTCCGGCTTCCCTTCGGCAATCTTCTTTCCAAAATCCAGCACTGCAATCCGATCCGACACATCCATCACCACCCCCATATCGTGTTCAATCAAAACCACCGTTACACCCCGCTCGTCGTTCACGTCCAGAATAAACCGAACCATATCTTCTTTCTCCTCCACCGTCATCCCTGCCATCGGCTCATCCAATAAAATAATCCGGGGATCCAGCGCCAGAGCCCGACCCAGTTCCACTCGTTTTTGCAACCCGTAAGACAGGTGGCCCACCTCCTGATATCGAATATGCTCAATCTCCAAAAAATCGATAATCTCCTCCATCTCCTCCCGAAACCGAATTTCTTCTTTTTCCGCAAAGCCCCAATAAAGACTTCCCGACAAAATCCCCGATTTCAGGTGCACATGGGCTCCCAGCATCAAATTATCCAGCACCGTCATATGCTTGAACAGCTCGATATTCTGAAACGTCCTCGCAATCCCCAGTTCCGCCCGTTTGTGCTCGGCAAGGTGCGTAATCTCCTTCCCTTCAAAGCAGACCCGCCCCTCCTGAGGCCGATAAAAACCACTGATACTGTTGAGCAGCGACGTCTTCCCGGCCCCATTGGGCCCGATAATCGAAAACACCTCCCCTGCACGTACCTCCAAACTCACTCCGGAAAGCGCGTGGATCCCCCCAAAACGCAAAAAGACGTCTTCGACACGCAAAACCGCTGTCATAGATCAA
Source organism: bacterium (assembly GCA_027296045.1). Classification (GTDB taxonomy): domain Bacteria; phylum Latescibacterota; class UBA2968; order UBA2968; family UBA2968; genus JAPUJS01. The sequence goes on from JAPUJS010000538.1 coordinate 3,419, forward strand.
CCTCAAATAGGTCAACATCATCCACCCGCAGGAACTTCGTCCAAATGCTCGTATACCTTACGCACAGCCTTTGCCAGTGCTTTGATCTGTTCGCTTCCATTCGGAGGCCGATGATTGTACACTTTCCACAAACAGGTATCCACACAGTCCTGTGCCACCGGATATTGATCCAGCTCATAGCTGATATCCGGTCGGGTGTGTTCCGCGCTCCAGGGATACCCCCCCCCATAGGCGTCCTTTGCCTGAAAAACAGCGTGTGCAGGCAAAAGCCATCTTGCCCGCGAAACCGAAACACCCTCTGCCTGAAGTGCTGCCACGACCCCATCCGAAAGCGCCCCCAACGAAACCCCTCGCGCCCTGGCATATTCCGGATCGGTACGCAACACATAGGCATACCCATTTGTCGGCCGATCTGGAGACGAAAACGGCCGAACCAGATGGGCCGTATCGGCCAACTGTTCGTCCAATAAATGCCAGTTCTCCTGCGCCCAGGCATTCGTCCGATCCAGTTTGCGAAGCTGACTCAACGCAAAGGCCGCATTCAGATCGGACATCCGATACATCCACCCCAGCCCATAATCGTGGTAGTCCCGCCCTGCCTCCGGAGGCCGCATATCACTGAAACTCGTCACTGCCTTGCCCCGGATAAATGTCTCCTCATCATCGGTCACAAAAAACCCGCCCTCCCCACCGGTCAAATTCTTGTTCTGATTCAAACTAAAGGCCGCCACATCGCCCAACGTCCCGACTTTCTGCCCTTTATACAACGCGCCGTGTGCCTGACATGCATCCTCAATCACTGCCAGCCCATGTATTTTAGCAATCTCCAAAATCGGATCCATATCGCAGGCCACCCCCCAATAGTGCACCACCAAAATCCCCCGCGTCTTGGGCGTAATCGCCGCCTCAATCCGATCCGGATCAATATGCATCGCATCCCAATCGCAATCCACAAAAATCGGAATTGCATTGTGGTGCAAAATACACGTCGCACTGCTCGTCCACGAAAGCGCCGTGGTAATCACCTCATCTCCAGGACCAATCCCACAGGCCGCCACACAAAGGTGCAGCGCCGACGTGCCCCCGTTGGTCGCCATACAAAATCGATTCCCGTTCCAGGCCGCAAACTCTTCCTGCAGCATCCGTACATGAGGCCCCGACGCGTGCTGATCCTGCCGCAACGAAGCCAGCACCATCTCCTCATCTTCTTTTGTAATCTGCGGCCACATCTGAAACTGAACCCCGTCCGGAACAGCCTTTGTACCGCCGTTAATTGCCAGTTTTGCCATCTTCCAACTCCTCGTAATAAGCCTCCACTCTCTCCCAATCCACCGTCTCATCCATCTCCATGCCCAGCGTCTCATAATGCCGCCGCCGGGACTTCATATCGGCAATCAAAATCGCCTGGGCATAAACCGCCTTTGGGGGTTGTGCTGTGAAGAGATCTGCGGCCCTCTGCGCGGGGGAAAGGGAAGGGTGCGGTTTTTTATTTATGCCGGCCCTCTGCGATCCCCCTCTGCGATCCAGCCTACCGCGCCGTCCACCCCCCATCCACCAACAACGACGCCCCCGTCATATAACTCGACGCGTCACTCGCCAAAAATACGGCCACTCCCCGAATCTCCGGCAACTCCCCCCACCGATTAAATGCCGTTTGCTCCAGAAGGTGAGCCACTTTCTCCGGCTCCTTCAACAACGGCACGTTGATCTCCGTCAAAAATGGTCCCGGACACAGCGTATTGCACCGCACCCCAAAAGGCGCCCACTCCAGTGCCAGCACACGCGTCATCCCTAACACAGCACCCTTAGACGAAGCATAAGCCGACCGTTCTGCCAGTGCCACCCAGCTCAATGTCGATCCCACATTGATCACCGAACCCCTTTTCTGCGCCTTCATAATAGAAGCCACTGCCCGACAACAAAGCCACGTACCCGTTGTATTGATCTCCATCACCTGTTTGAATTCCGCCACCGGAAAATCCTCAATCGGATGCCGCAGATTAATCCCCGCACTGTTGACCAACACATCCACCCCTCCGAACCGATCCTGCACCTTCTCAAACAACCCCGTCACCTGATCCTCCTGCGTCACATCGGCTGCCACACCCAGGCTCTCCTGCCCCGTCTCGGCTGAAATCTCTTCGGCCACCCCATCGCAATCTCCCTGGTTGCGCGAACAAATCACCGTCTTTGCCCCCGCCTGTGCCAACCCCAATGCCATCGACTTTCCCAACCCCTTTGATCCGCCCGTCACCACAGCCACCTTATCGTCCAGCCGAAACAGATCCATCACATTGACCTCAGCCATCCATCGCTCCTTTCTTCGGTTTCCATCGACACACGCCCCACCACACCACAAGTGCTTCCACCGTATGGCCACTCACCAGCGCCCAGATCGCCCGGGTTGCCCCGTGAAGATCCAACGGCGACAACACCAGCCACACCATGACCACCGCCCCAAGACGAGACGGAGCACTCGGTGCCATCACCTGTGTTCGATGTTCGACCAGCCCGATGCCGTGATAATAGGCCCGCAGGGCCACCACGGCCGGGAACAGCGCAAAAATCAACAGCGGCGTTTGACTATGCACCACCAGGTCGGGTCCGACCCCAATTGCAGCAACCAGCAAATAATTTTTCACAGGCGTCCAGAACAGCGCCACCATCATTCCAAAAGAAATCAAACCGCACCCCATCACAAACCGCCGGATATAAACCCGGCTGTCCACTTCATTCTGAAAAGCAGTGGCCAGACTCCGCACTTCATTCACCCACCCATAAGGCACATGTCCAAGTGCATAGACCACCGTCAGCACCGCCAGAGCTTCTGTGCCATCCGAACCCCGCGATACGAACAAATTAATCAACGGCCGGGTCCCCCCCTGAATGGCCATAATCAACGCCAGTGGCCAGAAAAATTGAACCACGTATCCGATCTTCAGGTCCGTATCCGAATCCGCTTCCAGATGCACAAACCGCCGGTGTCCCCAGAACACAATACCGAACTCCGTCAACACCCCGACATAGGTTGCCAGCAAAGGCAACCGAATCGGCTGCGTTTGCACAAAGGCCGTTTCGAGTAAACCGAACACCGCCGCAACACTCATCCCAATCCCCGATATGGTCGCCAGACTCACGACCTCCGTGCGCCGAACCCGGATCAGCATTCCTCCATAGAGCCGGGTCAACCCCCGTAACATGGGCAACGGAATGAGCCAGAAAAATGCCAGCCGAACCACCGAAGCCAGGTCCGGACCCACGCTGTGCAGATCCTCAATCACCCATCCGCCAATCGGGGTAAACGCCAGACTGGCCAGAAGAGCGGCCAAAACCAGGCCTGTGATTAACACAAACCGCAACACCTGCCCAAACGCCTGGGCATGCGTCACCCGCACCAGACCCAGTTGTCGGGTCTGTGTCAACGCCCCCGAAAGAAGTGCCGTCAGCCCCCAGGCCAACCCATAGCCCGCCAGCGTCTCGGTTGCCCGCGGCATCCGGGCCATGCCGCCATTCAACACCTGTTCGCCAAATTCCTGGACCAACACCATCAGCACCAGCGGCAGCATAAACCGTATCAGATGCGCATAGCTCACATCATCGCCTTCATTGACTCAGCCTCAAAAGCCGATCCCTGGCCTCCGCGTGCTGAGGACGGGCGCCGGCGACCGCTCGATAAATAGCCATCGCCCGATCCACCTGTCCCACATCCTCAAACTGCTTGCCAACCATGAAATACTCCGCCCAGTATTCGGCCTGTGAAGGACGTTCTTCGAGGGCTTTGCGAACCGCAGCAACATACACCCAGCGGGAAAACCACACTGAACACAAGCACAAACCACGATGCGTCTGCATCACACCTTATTTTGTCAATACATCCAGACGTGCCCTTGCCTGGGCTTGTTTTGGATACAATCTCAAAACCTCTCGGTAGGCGCCAATAGCCCATTCAATACGGTTCAGCCTCTCAAACGCCTGACCCAGACCCTGAAAAGCCTTCCAGTTTTCAGGATCCACAACCGTGGCCTGCTGGAACACCTGTGCAGCCGCTTCGAAGTGCTCGCCAGCCAAATAGATTAACCCCAGGTTCAGATAGGCCTGGGGATGACCCGAATTGAGCCGCAACACTTCTCGGTATGCTTCCGCAGCCTCGACAGACCGACCCTGCTTTTGCAGAGCTGCCCCCAGATCGAAATACAGATCCGGGGAATTCGGATCGTATTTCAACAGATCTCGATAGATCTCGATTGCCCGATCGACCTGACCGGCATAATAAAAAATCACTCCCAGATTACGCTGAGCCGGATGTGATTCCGGATCCATCTTAAGAACCCGGGACATCATCTCAAGCGCCTCTTTGTGCCTGTCCACCTTAGAATAAGCACTCGCCAGACCGCGCAAAGCCCCCAAATAGTTGGGTCGCATAGCCAGCGATCGTTCATAAAATGAAATCGCCTTCTCATACGCTTCCCTATTAAGATATAATAAAGCGAGATCTTTAAACGCTACAGCATCTTCAAATCCCATTTCAAAGCCCGTCTGAAACAATTCGATAGCCGTTTCTATCCTGCCCACATCGACATATACATATGCAAGATCAATATACGAAAAGGACGAATTTGGATAACGCTTCAGGGCCTTTTCATACATCCCAACAGCCGCCTCGGTCTGACCTACCATTCGATACAGACCGCCCATGCTCGATTCATAAGAAGGATGTTTGCTGGGATCGAAAAGCGGATCGTCCCCATAGCTGCTGTCCGGACGAATCACATACAGCAGCGGCACTCCCCTGGCCTGAACCACATGCAAAACTTCGCCAGGAACGAGCCTGTGGGTGTTGCCATACGTCGGCACCAGGTAAAAATCGGCTTCCCAGGGATTCCTCACATACGCGAATCGGTCTGGATCGAGCAAATGTCGAGTACTGGCCGCCTCGGCAGCAATCCGCCATTTGTACTCGGAAGGACTTTGGAAAATCGATTCCAGCCACCGAACCCCTATTCGATAGCTGTTATCCCAATACTCAACATCATAAAGCTTCGATGCCTGCAGCAGTCCACCTGCAACCATCCGGTTGAAATAGACATACTGATTGGGATGCAGCGTCACCATCTCAAACAAAGTATGAACCAGCAACCCAGACACAACCAACCATAGACCGATCGGCCATTTCCCCCTCAGCCAGCGGGAAACCTGGACAACCCCAACAGCGCTCAAAATAATCAGGGGTGGCACCACAAACAAAAAGTGACGCGCACCACTATAGAGCGGCGTGCCGGTCACCACCAGATAGGCCAGCGGAAAAAGGGCACCGAAAACCGGTATTGCTACCTGCAACAATCGATCATCCGGGCCCGCTCGAAGCATCCGGAATATCAGACAGGCACTGCCTGCCAGAAGGCCCAGGAAAACAAATTCGGGCAGCGTCAACAACAGCCATTTGGGAGCATAATACCATGGAATCTCCGTATTCCGAAAATAACGCCCTTCGAAAAAATTCATGTGCCGCCCGGGAAACCGTGAAAAAACGGTGAGTGCCTTGAAAGGATGCACCAGTGGATTGGTCTGCGCCCAGGGCCAGCACAACAACATCACACCATAACCCACACCAAACACCAGACCCACCTGCCTCGCATACCGACCCAACAACGGCCAGAAAGACGAATGATCCTCCAGCCAAAGCTGAAGATAACGCACACCCCAGAATAGACCTGCAATCCCCATCAGCATCATCCCTCCCACACGAACCCCCATCGCACATCCAATAGCCAATCCCACCCACAACAGTCTACGCCACGATACACCAGGCAGTGCCTCCATGCTTCGAACAATCCCGTAGAGGCCCCATAGGAAAAAAACGGCAAACGGTAAATCCTTGTGGTTGTTAAACGCATGGCCATAATACCGGGGCGTCAGAACCAGAAACACGGCAGCCAGCACACCCGTCCATCCGCCGCCCAGGACACATCCCAGCTTATAGGCTATGACCACACCCAGAATCCCCACTGCTGCATTGCACAGATGTCGTGTGTCATAAAGATCAAGGGGTGAAACCTGGATGGCCAGAAAAGAAACAGTGTCGTAGAGCCCGCCATAAAGCCACACATCCGCCCAGCTAAACACCCAGCGTTCTTGAAACACACTCGCATACCACCGCACCACACTATAACCGTATTCTATATGGTGACCTTCATCGGTCGTGATCCCGTAGTCTGTGAACGTCGCCAGAATCACCACCGCATAGATCAATAGCAACAACAAGAAACAGCCCTGCCAGGGCATCAACCGATACTTCCCCAAAACGATCTGCCGGTTATTTTTCACGTCGATTGCAATCATCGGATTCAAACAAACCTTTCATTTCCACAAAACACGAACCGTTTGCATCTCACCTTATTTTTTTCAATACATCCAGACGTGCCCTTGCCTGGGCTTGGTCTGGATGCAACCTCAAAACCTCACGGTAGGCACCAATAGCCAATTCAATACGGTTCAGCCT
>JAPUJS010000539.1 GCA_027296045.1 bacterium
GGTCTATGGTTTCAAACCCTCCTGGGGCCTGGTCCCCTACTATCCGCCCAGCGCCGTTGCCGTCCTCTCCCACATAGGCCCCATTACCCGCACCGTATACGATGCAGCGCTCATGTTGAAGACCCTAGCCGGACACCGGACCCCCGTGACCCGACCTCTCTGCCCGGCCATACCGACTACACGGCCTGCCTGGAGGGCAACCTGAACGGCCTGCGTGTTGCCTGGTCGCCCAACCTGGGCTATGCCCCCATCGACCCGGAAGTGCAGGACATCTCGGCCCGCGCAGCCGCCCGATTTGAAGAACTCGGCTGTCACATAGAAGAAGTCCATCCGGATCTGCCAGACCCCTGGGAAGATATTCTGAGCATCATCTGGGGATCGGCCTTTGCAGGACTTGCCCGCCATAACTTGGACGAGATCCGGGACAGCCTGGACCCCGGTCTTCTAAAAGTTACCGAACAGGGTTTCAAAATCTCTGGCCCAGAAGTCGCCGAAGCCTATATGAAACGCAACGACTATTACCAGGGCTGGCGTACCTTTATGGAAACCTATGACCTGATCCTGACTCCCACCCTTCCGGTGACCGCATTCAAAGCCGGTGACGATCACCCGGGCCAGATCAACGGCCATCCCACAACCTATCTGGGCTGGACCGCTTTCACCTATCCCTTCAACATCACGGGTCAACCTGCGGCAACCATCCCGGCCGGATTTGCGGCAAATGGGCTGCCTGTGGGTTTACAGATCGTTGGTCGCTGGCGGGAAGACGCAGCCGTCCTCAAAGCCTCGTCTGCCTTTGAAGCCCTGTGCCCCTGGTCGGGCCATCGCCCATAAAAAATCGCATTCGATTACGCTATTGTAGCCACCCTCTTATCAGGAGCATTCCATGTCAAACGACCGGCTGAACACGGACAAAACAACCGTCGCTGTCATCACCGGTGGTCACGCCTTCGATGTGCCCGCCTTCCGCGCCCTCTTCGATTCCATTCCCAACACCGACTGTTATATCCAGCACCTTGAAAACTTCTCCGCCGACGTTGGGGAAAACGCGGTCCATTACGACGTCCTGCTCTTTTACACCATGCCCCGGGGTGTCCCCCCCGAAGACGTCAAAGGCCCACAGAGTCGCATCCGTCCGGCCCTGGAGCAACTGGGAGAAACCGGACAGGGTATCTTCATCCTCCACCACGGCATCTTAACCTACCAGGACTGGCCCTTCTTTTCTGACCTCGTAGACATATCAAACCGTGAAACCGACAGTGTCCACTTCAACCTCAGCTTGCCCATTGCGGTTGCCAACCCGGACCACCCCATCACGCAAGGCGTAGAACCCTGGGAAATGATCGACGAAAGCTATGTGATGCAAGAGCCCGGAGAAAACAGCAACATCCTGCTCACCTGTGACCACCCCCAAAGCATGAACGCCATCGCCTGGACGCGGACCTCCCGCAAATCCCGTGTCTTCTGCTTCCAGTCCGGGCACGACAACCAGACCTACACCAACCCCGGCTTCCACACCATTCTGGAACGCGGCATCCAGTGGTGTGCCGGAAAAATCTGAGTGAGGGAACTGTCATGCGCATTCAACACATCACCGCCACCTCCGTCTTTATCCCCTATGCCCCCCCGGTTGGCCCCTACCGGGGTCGCACCGCCAAAGGCGAAGGCACCCTGGGTGCCTCCGGCCTCATTGTCAAAATCGAAACCGACTCGGGCCTGGTGGGCTGGGGAGAAGGCAGCCGCACATTTGAAACCGACCCCAACCCGGTGCTCCAGAACATCCACGCCGGCGATATCCAGGAAATCCACACCCGCCTGGAACAGGCCGGCATCAGCAAAGGCCCCATCTCGGGAATCGAAATGGCCCTCTGGGACCTGCTGGGAAAACAAGCCAGCCTCCCCATCTGCCGTTTGATGGGCGGCCACAACAGAAACGAAGTCGAATTCACCGCCTGCTTTGGCCTCAACGAACCCGCCAAATCGGCCGCCACGGCCCGCGAATACATCGACCGCTGGGGCTTTCGGTCCCTCAAAACCAAAGCCGGAAATAACGCCGAGGAAGACCTTCGCATTGCCGAAGCCGTGCAAAAAGAAATCGGCGACGACGCCTCCCTGCGCCCGGATGCCAATGCGGGCTATACCCCTGAAGAAGCCGGCCCCCTTCTCCAAAAACTTTCGGATCTCGGAATCCGGTATTACGAAGACCCATGCTCCTGTGAATACCCCGAAGCCCTGGCCCAATTCCGGGCGGAGACCGACATCAAAATCCTCGTCAACATGGGACTCCACTCCGACGAAAATATCCGCAACATTTTACAACACGGAGCGGCAGACTTCCTGATGCCCGACACCCCGGTAAACGGCGGCCTGCTCAAAGTTGCCGAAGTCACCAAAACCGCCCAGACCTGGGGCGTCCCCTGCCTGATGCACTGCTCCCACGACCTGGGCCTCAAAACCGCCGCCATCACCCACCTGGCCGCCGCCCTGCCCAATTTCTCCGGCCCCAGCGACACCTGTTACCACGGCCTCACCGACGATATTTTGACCGAAAAGCTAACCTTCGAAAACGGCAAAATCCGGGTCCCTGAAGCTCCCGGATTGGGTGTCGAAGTCGACGAATTGAAGGTAGAAAAATACCGAACGTAATACCGCATCCGGAACCATACCATGATCTGCGACTCCCACTGCCACCTCAAACACGGCAACAAAGAACGAACCGAATACACCCCCGAGGCCATTGTCAAAATCATGGACGAAGCCGGCATTGACAAAACCGTCGTCTTTGCCATGTGCCTCTCTTCTGCAACGGCCATCGAAATGGCCCACCAGGCGCATCAGGCGTTTCCCGACCGCCTCATTCCATATGCCTACGCCATTCCACACATCTCGGAACCTGCCATCGAGCCTATCGAACGTGCGATTACCGAGCTTGGCTTTCCAGGCATCAAAATCCACGGTGGAGAAACCCGACTGGCCGAATACATCATCGACCCGGTCTTCGAACTGGCCGCCCGGCACAACGTGCCCTGCCTGGTCGATTTCGTGGGCAATGCCGATCACTGCAAGCGCATTGCCGAGGCCTTTCCGAAAACCACCCTCATCGTGGCCCACTTCGGCCAATATCTCTCCACCAATCGGGACCTCATCGACCGCTTCATCCACCTGGCCGAACGCCACGAAAACCTCATCCTGGACACCAGCGGCGTGGTCCTCCCGTGGAAAATCACCGAAGCCGTCACACGCATCGGCTCCGACCGCATCGCCTTCGGCATTGACGGCCCCCACCCCTATCCCAGCCTGTCGGGTTATGCCCAGGAAGAATGCCAGAAAATCCAGGCCCTGCCTGTTACAGACGCCGACAAAGAAAACATCTACTGGAACACCATCGCCCGGGTCCTGAAACTGAGTTAATTCATCGCAATGCAATTGCGAAATGCATCATAAAAACCATTGTGGCCGGGGGTACGATTTTCGCGCTCATCGCTTGCAAGCAGCCGGTCGCTCACATCAATGATACGATCCATGATCTGCTGATTGAGCACATTCCGAACAATGAGATAACCGTGATCGTCAAATTGGCGTATCTCTTCGTCAGAAAGCGCATACCAATCCAAATCCATCGGTGCTTCAGTCACTTTTGTGCCTCCATATACGAACGCAGAACGGCATTGATACGCCCCTGGTATCCCTTACCACCCTCTTTGAACCAGTCTAAAATATCTGAGTCCAGGCGTATGGAGATGGGAACTTTTTCTACAGGATACACAACACGGGCCTTGCTCCAGTCCAGATCCAGAGGGGCGGCGTCCGGATCATTGGCAACGGCTTCCGCGATCTCTTCATCCGTGACTCGGTCTAAATATTCCCAATCCGTTTGGCCCTTAAACTTGGTTCCAGTATTCTTTTCGCTCATAACGACTTGCCCTCCTTGCTGAAATGAGGCGGATCTTGTTTTCGCGTTTTGTATAAACAACCGTGATTTCACGACCATTTAAGAGGCCTATTGCAACAATGCGGGATTCATTGTGAATTTGCGTACTTGGCCTCTCTACGATAGGACTGTCAAATATCGTTTGAGCGTCCTCAAATCGAATACGATGCTTCTGAATATTCAATTCGTTTTTAATGATGTCCCATTCAAAGTTCATATAAAAATACAATTGTATATACTAAAATCAAGTAAGATTTAGTGCCCTGAACCGTAAGCTATTGATATTGACGCTGTAAAACAGTAGACACGCAGATATAAATTTTATATAAATATAATATATTCAAATATTTATTAAAATAATTCATTTTTCCATACGCGTGGAAAATTAGTTTACAACAGCTTCAATCGCACCTTCACTTCAACCATTCATAAAGCTGGTAGTGCTCCCCGTCCATCCCCATTGCTTCATAAACCTGTTGCGCCCTCGTATTCCCCTTCTCCACATAAAGCCTGAGCCCACACAAATCTTCCGAAGCCTCCACCCGCTCCTTCAGTGTTTGATACAGCGCTCGAAAAACCCCCTGCTTTCGCGCCTCCGGAACCACATACACCGAATGAATCCACAACACCGTCCCATTCCGCCAGTCGCTCCACTCCGGCACCGTCAGCAACCCACCGACCCCTTCGCCTTCCTGCTCGGCTATCCAGTACGTCCCTTTGGAAGGATCGTCGAAAACGGCCTGCACCCCTCGGGTCACCGTCTCCCGGTCCAGATCCATCCCTTCGGTCTCCTTCGCCATTCGGACCTGGAAATCCACAATCAGATCCACATCCGCAACTCGACCGGACCTCACATCTAGCATAACACCTGCTTTCTAAAATTCGGGCACCAGAATGCTGCGTTCTTTCCGCTGAATCTCTACCAGCTCGCTCATATGGGTCAGCGTCGCCAGCTCATCTTCCCGGAACGTCACCTCCTGATCTCGGCACACCGGCTGAATCGGCATCCCCTGCATTGCCAGATACCGCTTGGCGGACGTCTTGTATTTGTTCTTCACCACCATCTGGGCTATGCTCAAAAATCGCTGAAGATCGGCCGCCATTTCCGGCTCCGCTTCAAAATAGCTGCACAACCACACAAACAGATCGGGGAAGAAATTGGCACCCGTGCCGCAATACCCGTCGCCGCCCTGCTTCAAAGACGCCAAAAGCGTCGCTGCACCCGCATTATAAAAACCCAGCGGACTCCCCTGGAGGGCCTCCAGTTTCGGCGTCTTCTGCTCCATTCCGGCGGACGTCTCCTTGATAAAGCGAAAGCGCCCCGTGGAACCGCACCAGCCCATCAACTCTGGACTCAGCAAACGGTGATACGGTGACGGACATTCGTACAGCCCCATCGGCACATCGCCCGTCTGCTCTAACAATCGCTCGGCATTGGCCTTCCAGACTTCATCCGAATCCCCCTGCCCGGCCAGTTGGCACACAATCGCGATCACACCGTCCACCCCCGTATCGGCCATCTCCTTCACAAACGCAGCCTGGTTTTCGGTCGCTCCCGGAAACGTGCCGGACGCCATCACGGGCACTCGCCCGTCCACTCTTTTGGCCACCCGCTTGGCCAGCGCCAGGCGTTCGCCGTCGGTCAGTTCATACATCTCGCTGGACAAACACACGGCAAATAGCCCGGCAACTCCCGAATCAATATACCAGTCCGTCAGCACATCCACCCCATCCCAATCAATCGCCCCTTCTACAGTAAAGGGCGTGAGCATCACCGGCCATACTCCTTTGGGTAAATCACCCATTACGGCGTCCTCCTTCCATAATTCTCTACAATATGCGGCTAACATCCCCGTCGATACGCCCCAAAGACCCGTATCCATAAGCGCCCTTAGCGTTCACGGATTCCAACATCCAGGACCCCTATGATCAAAAACATCGCGACCGCCCTCTGCATGTCTGCGGGTTGCCGTCCAGGTGCCTCGCGTGAGGGCACCCTCCCTAATAATAATCCGAAATCGACTCCAGCGTCCGCCGCACCGTATACGGATCGATCCGTTCGGCGCCCTTATACCCCCGGCTGGCTGCCTGGGCGGCTTCAATGCGCTTAAAACGTACCTCCATCTCCAGCGGGGAAGCAAACGTAAACGGCTTCAACATATCCAGCTTCGGCACCGCCTGCTGAATTGTCTCATAAATCTCATTCACCGCCCGCTTCGGGTGCTTGCTCACCGCCGCATTCCACCCCATTGCCTGTTTGGTCGTCACGGTCTCGATACCCGGAAAAAATCGTTTCGCCTCTGCCGTCCCCTTATCGTCACTGGCCACAAAAATCACCGGCACGCCCCGCTCTCCCGCCATGGCTCCATCCACCGCCATCTCGCCCACTTCCTGTCCGTTCATCTTAATCCATTGATACGTCGCCGAACTGAACGTGTGACAGATTACCCCATCGATTGTATTGTCCATCGCGTGATAGCCCACCAGCGCCACCCCACTGAACCCTTCATCCATTCCCGGAAACCGGTGTTCGAAATTCACGCCCAGGGCAATATCGCACCGTTCGTCCAGCATATCGTAGTGCAAATTCAGGCTCCCGTTGTGATTGTCCCACACAATCACCTGTTCTGCTCCCGCCTCAAACAACCCTCGAGCCGCCGCGTCGGCCTCCCGCGTGGCCTGCAACTTGGCAAACTCCAGATTCCGGGAAGAATTGAGCGAGGCACCGGGTGAACCCACCACACCGGCTACCCCCTCACAATCTACAGCCACAACAAAACGCATAACCCCCTCCTTGAAGAACCGGATCGAAGCCGAAAATGGCCTTGACACATCTGGCCAGGTTGTTTACTTTTAATCGCCAGCAAAAAAACCAAAGCAATAATAAATTGTTTTTAATTGTGTTAGCCACCCTAGCTCAGCTGGTAGAGCAACGCATTCGTAATGCGTAGGTCGTCGGTTCGAATCCGATGGGTGGCTCCATAAAGAAAGGGCTTGTGTCTTCCCGACACAAGCCCTTTTTCTCGCTCAGACTCCCCTTCTGAACGTACCCTTTAAACCACCACTGCCGCTCCATTCTTCTTGGAAGTCCACGCATTCCAATCGTTCAAGAACCGCTCCAGCCCGATATCCGTCAGCGGGTGATCCAGCAATTTCTTCAACACATCCGGCGGAATGGTTGCCACATCGGCACCGGCCACCGCGCATTCCATCACCTGCTTGGGCGACCGCAAACTGGCGGCCAACACCTCGGTCTTGAATCCATAATTATCGTAAATGATGCGAATCGTTTTAATCAGCTCCATCCCGTCGTGCGCAATATCGTCCAGCCTGCCCAGAAACGGACTGATATAAGCCGCCCCCGCCTTGGCCGCCAGAAGCGCCTGGTTGGCCGAGAAACACAGCGTCACATTTATCTTGATCCCTTCATCCGAACAGGCTTTGACCGCCTTCAACCCCTCCCGGATAATCGGAATCTTCACCACCACCTGCTCGTGAATCGCCGCATTGGCCCGCGCCTCTTTCATCATCCCTTCAAAATCCGTACTCACCACTTCGGCACTCACCGGCCCATCCACAATGCCGCAAATCTCCCGAACAATATCTTCAAACTCCCCTTCTTCTTTGGACATCAGACTCGGATTGGTCGTCACCCCATCCAGGATCCCCATCTCCTGGGCCTCCCGAATCTCGTCCATATCTGCCGTGTCGATAAAAAACTTCATACATCACCTCCTGGCTAAAGGTTTGCCCCCGTGTTGACTGCTCATCTGTTTTGGCTGCCATTTGCGAACGTCCAACCAAACCTCAAAATACCCGCTCCACCAAAAACGAACACATCTCTCGCAATATCTCCCGCGCTTCCGAAGGCGGGATTTCCGACAAATAGGCCACCGCCGCTTCTGCCCGACGCTGGCATTCATCCTCTGCTCTGGTAATGGACCCATAGGCCTCCATCAAACCAATGGTCCACTCCACATCTTCCTGCGTGGTCGCCTCCCGGTCCTGATCCAAAATCGTGCGCACCCGATCGTGCTCTTCTTCCGTACACCGGTGAAGCAAATCAATCACCATCAGCGTCCGCTTTCCCTCGGCAATATCGCCCCCCCGCTCCTTGCCATATCCCCCTGCCGTTGTCGTGGGCGCCTGTTCGGCATCCTCTGCCTGCACCGCCAGGTTCAACAAATCGTCCCGAATTTGAAACGCCACGGCCATTGCTTCGCCAAAATCACCAATCACTTCCTGCTGCGCTTCCGACGCCCCGGCAATAATCGCCCCCATCGTGCAAGGACCCCGACCGCTGTACCACCCGGTCTTGAGCCGCAACATCTCTACAAACGCCTCCACCGAAGGGATCTCCACCGCCTCAATCCACCCAATGTCATAGGCCTGCCCCTCAAACGTCCGCTGTGCCCCGTCAATCATCTCCTGAATCAAATCCAGCGTCACCAGATTACCCAACCGCTCCCGATTGGCCATCAGGGTCTCAAACACCTTCGAATACAGCGCATCGCCCACATTGACACTCAACGGAATCCCATGCAAATGGTGCAAACAGGGCTTTCCCCGACGCATCTCCGAGCCGTCTTCAATATCGTCGTGTACCAATGCAAACGATTGAAACATCTCAAAAGCCGCCGCCGTAATCACGGCCTTTTCCTTATCACCTTCAAAGGCCTCACAGCCCAATAACACCAGCGCCGACCGGAACCGCTTGCCGCCCCGAAGCGGATAATCCCGCATCGGCTCATACAAAAACCGGAACGGCTCAATCTGGGGCAAAAACCGAAACAACTCCGCATCAATCAACGGAACATTTTCTTCCAGATAGATTTTGAGTCGGGGTCTCACTTCCGGAACCCTCTCACCTTACGACGGATTTTGGCTTCCACATTGGCCGGCATCGGCTTGACCGGGATCGCAGGGGAAACCCCCACAGGATCCACCATGGGTGCAACCGTACCCGGTCGCGGGTGCTTGGGAATATACGGCTCTTTCTCCAGGGCTGCATGTAAAAGTACCAGAGCCGCTTCCTTGTCCGGAATCGTGCCCCTCACCCCGCCATCATCGCCCGAAGGCGGCAGCGGTGCCCCCACGCAAGAAGGACATCCCTCTTCACATGCGCACTCCTCCACCACCATCAAACACCCCGTCATGATTTCTTCCATCATCTCATAGGCCTTCTCCGAAAATCCGATCCCCCCCGGATACCGATCGTATACAAACAGGGTCGGTTGCCCCGTATTGGAAGAATCGATCGTCGTACCAATATCCATCGGGTCGCACATCGAAAACAACGGAATCACCTCTCCTATCACATTGGCAATCCCCTTCAACCCCTCCGACGGCACCCGGCCGTAGGTCCGACACTCCCGCAACACTTCCCGGGGCGGAATCAGCCAGCACCCCGCCGTATCCAGCTTCACCTCCGGCAAATCCAGGTTCTCCCACCCGATGCTGTCCCGGTCTTCAAACTTCACTTTTTTAAACATCATCACCAATGTCGCAACCGACACCTCGCCAAAACACACCTCGCTCACCCGCCACGTGCCCGACATCTCCGTATCCATCACCGTAATATGGGTCTCATCCACCGCCTGGGTATAATAATCCAGCGCCTTCGGACTCACCACGGCGATCTTGCGCTCCACATCCAGCCGATCCACAAAATACGTCTGGGCGTTGTGCAGATACACGGCGTGCGTGTGCAACTGAAAAAATGCGCTCACCTCGTCCAGCGTGCCAATGACCTCCGGGCCGGTCTCCGTTTCTTCCATAATCGTATACGTCGGCTCGCTTATATTGCGCAGATGCACTTCGGCGGCCGGATAGCCCGACTTGCTATAATACCACTTCCCGTTCAAATGCCGGACCATCCCCTCATCTTCCAAAATCTCCAGCAAAGCGCCCGTAAACTCTCCCATCACTTCGCCCTCTTCCCCCCGAACCGGCAACTCCCGCAACGCACACCGCAAATGCCCTACCGCCACGTGTGGATTGTTCGGATCCACCGTTGCGTGTTCCGGCGACTGCCCAAAAAAATAGGCCGGATTGCGCATCAAAAACTGATCGATTGGCGCGTTCTGGCCCACAAATACCACCAGCGACTCCTCCGCCTGCCTCCCCGCCCTGCCTGCCTGCTGCCACATACTGGCAATCGATCCGGGATATCCCACCACGAGTGCCGCGTCCAATCCCCCAATATCGATCCCCAACTCCAGCGCATTGGTGCTCACCACCCCCAACAGTTCTCCTTCAAACAGCATCCGCTCGATTTCCCGCCGCTCACGGGGCAAATATCCGCCCCGATATGCCCGAATCGCACCCGCCAGTTTGGGACTGATCTGCCCCAAATCCTCCTGGCAATAGCGAAATATCACCTCGGCCGTCGTCCTTGCCCGCACAAACGCAATGGTCTGAATCCGTGCCTGAATCAGCCGGGTCAATAACCAGCATGCTTCCGTATTGGCGCTCCTGCGATCCCCTGTCGTCCCTTCCAGAAATGGCGGATTCCAGAACACAAAATGACGCACCCCGCGCGACGAACCATCATTTTCAATCAACTGCATCGCCCGTCCGGTGAGCGTCTCGGCCAGTTCACCCGGATTTGCAATCGTGGCCGAACAACAGATAAACTGGGGCGCCGCCCCATAATGCCGACAGATTCGCTCCAGCCGCCGAATAATATTGGCCACATGAGAACCAAATACCCCCCGATAGGTATGCATCTCATCTAATACCACATACTTCAAATTCTGCAAGAACCGCGCCCACCGGGGGTGGTTGGGCAATATGCCCTGATGCAACATATCCGGATTGGTCAAAATCACCCGGCCCTCTTCCCGCAAGGTCTTGCGCATATTGGGCGGGGTGTCCCCATCATAGGTCCCCGACAGGAATTCCAATTCCGAACAGGATTCCCCAAACCGAACCAGCCCACGGGCCTGATCTTGGGCCAGCGCCTTGGTCGGAAACAGGTAAAGCGCCGTGGCCTGCCCATCCTTCAACAACACATCCAGGGTCGGAATCTGATAACACAGTGTCTTCCCACTGGCCGTCGACGTCACCACCGTAATCGATGCACCCTTGCTCAAAGCCGACAGGGCATCTGCCTGGTGGGTATAAAGCTGTGTCACCCCCTGCTTCTGGAGGGCCTGTGCCACAACCGGGTGCAGGTCGTCAAACGGTACAAACTGCGCCTCCTGAGCCGGAAGGCGCTCAATATGTACAATCTGCCCGTCGTAGTCGTACCCGCTTCTCAATTTGCTTAAAAAATCTGAAAAATCCATGGAAGGAAAAACACATAACGGGTTCGGGGCCAAAGGAGAGAGATCCAGATTCGGGCAGGGTGCCCGCGGCTTGGAGAACCCAGGTTCAAGAAGATAATAGAGGGAGAGGAGAACTGCTGAAACAATATAGTCGGAAGTGATTCGAGGGTCAACCTCTTTGTGGTTTGAATCGGTATTACGCCATTCCGTACGCCTGAAAGACCACCCCCAAATCCCGTTTTGCCTTTTCAAAATCGGAATAGGGCAGCCGGGCAGCCTCCTCCAGGCAATGCAAAAAATCTGAAATCATACGCTTGGTCCCCATCAAATCTTTGAAACCCGGAAAAAAGATACCCGACCTGTGTTTGCCACGCACATAGAGATACATCCCATTGCTCTCAAAAACAATCTTGCCTTCATCCCCAACGATCTGAGAATGTTGGAACACCCCTTTGGTCAAACTTTTCACATTCCAGGCATAATGGAGTTCCACCAAAACGCCCCCCGCATACGTCATTCGTGTCACAGAATGTCGTTCATGGACCACCTTGCCATCCGGGAATATTCCCTCGACCTGTTCGGGAGCAGCGTCAAACAAATCCGAAATCAAAGCCACAAAATGAATACCGCCTTCGAGTAGGGCCCCGTATCCCGCTTTCCATCCATCGGCAGCCTGGGTGAAGACCTTCTGCACCCGAACGGATTGCACGGTCCCAATCGTTCTTTCTGCAATCAACCTCTTTATCTTTTTCAGGGAGG
>JAPUJS010000054.1 GCA_027296045.1 bacterium
GCCTCCCCCCGCACTGGCCACCGCACCACTCCCGTCGCCCATCTCTGTCGATACATCCATCCCCCCCCCACCGCTCATCCCACCCGTTCCGCCCACGCCACCCCCCGTCACCCCATCGGCAGTTCCATTGGCAGTTCCAGCCAACTTTTCGCTCCGGCGCTTGGTCCAAAAGGTAATTCCGCCATAGGCCATGAGAAGGGCAAGGATAATCAGCAACAACTGCGTAATCTGTTCCTCAAAGTTCATACAAAACTCCTAAAAGTGTGGAAGCTGGGTTTTAGTTAATTTCGCTGATCGCCCGGTAGAAGTCAAGCAGAAAGGGGTCAAACATCCCCGAAAACCTCCCCTGCGGTGGACAGCGCGTCCCAGGCGGCAGGAAAGCCTCCAAACGCACACATCTGAAGGATCACTTCATGCACCTCCTCCGACGTTGCCCCGGCCCCCACAGCCCGTTCGATGTGAATGCGCAGCTGGTCCTGCCGCCCCAGCACGGTGAGGGCAGCCACCGTGCACAACAACCGGGTTTTCAAATCCAACCCTTCCCGAGCATACAGATCCCCCATCACAAATTCCATCACAAACCGCTCAAACTCCGGGTGCAACCCCCGAAACCGTTCCACCACCTGATCTACTGCTGCTTCGCCCACCATGTCCCGCATCAATGCCAGACCTTTTTCATACCGTTCGGAACCCATACCATACCCTCTTTGACGACGGAAACCCGCAAAAGTTTAATGAAATACAGTCCAATTGATTATGGATACACACAATATTTCATTTCGATTTTTGTATATTGACCCCATGCCGGTTGATCATCAATCCTATCTTGGCGGAGGATCCAATCAAATCTCCTTTAACCGAATATTTCGATATCCCACCGGTCCGTGGTCGCCCTGCACCATCAGCGGCCCCAGAGCCTGTTCGGGCCCATCCATCGCAGCCCGGGTCGAACCTTCCACCTCCACATTTTCGTGCACGACCTCTCCGTTCCACACCACTTTTTCAAATCGGCCATTCGACACTTTCTCTCCCCCGTCGTTAAACTGCGGTGCCCGAAAAATCACATCGTAACTCTGCCATTCCCCCGGCGCTCGACTTGCATTCACCCGGGGCGGGGTCCCTCCCACAGGCTGCTGGTTGATCCACCGACAGTAAATCCCGCCACACGAACTGTATTTCAACTCCTCCGCCTCCCAACTGTCAAACACCTGAATCTCATAGTGCCCCATAAAATACACACCCGAGTTTGAGCCCTTGGCCATGACAAACTCAAGGTGCAACTCGCAGTCGCCAAAAACCTGCTCCGTCAGCAAATTGGCCGTCTTCCCCGCCTTCCCGTTTACCAGCACCCCCTCACCTGCTTGAATCTCAAAATGCCCTGGATCATCCGACAATAACGGCAATGCACCGGCCACCTGCCATTCATGCTCCACGCCGCCTAACCCCTGCCATCCACTCAGGTCCCGACCGTTAAACAAATCTATCCAGCTACTCATAAAGCACACCTCCTATTACAGACTTTATTTGTATTTTTTATCATTTCTTTTTCGAATACGCCTATGACCGCGGGGAATTGCCTCTTGAAACCCGGAATCCATTACCCCCAATGCACATCCTCCACATCTCCACCCACCCACGCTGCTACCTGCCCCGGAATTAATTTTTCCCCATCCGACAACCCCTCCACCCGCCCGTCCAACTCCTGTACCATCCGATCTCGCCACAGCCCGAGTATTCGCGAAGACCCCGGATCGCCGGCCAGGTCCCGGCACTCTTCCGGATCTTCTGACAGGTAAAACAACTGCTCTTCTCCGGTAATCGGATTCCAGATATATTTCCAGCTCCCATCGGTCAGAGCCTGGTTGGCATTTTCCGGATGATAACACGGACTGTGTTCGATGTGATAAAAATTCCGCCAGCTTGCCGTCTCTCCGCGCAACAGAGGCAACACACTCTTCCCTTCCACCGAATCCGGAATCTCTGCACCGGCCACCTCCAAAAATGTCGGCATAATATCTTCCCACCCCACCACCTGCGGGATCTCTACATTGCGCGTCACATCCATCCCTCCCGGCGGCCGCACGACAAACGGAACCCGCGCCGAGGCCTCATAGGCATAGGTCTTCCGCCACAAATGGTGATCTCCCAACATCTCACCATGATCCGACGTGAATAACAAAAACGTATTTCGTAATCCGCCCCGCATCAACAGTCGCATCATCCGTCCCACTTGAGCGTCCAGATAAGCCAGATAGGCATAATAGGCCGCCCGAGCCCGATCGTTCAAATGATCTGCAATCTGCCCCCGCCAGGTGTTCACATCCAATGGATACTCTGCTTCCTCGTGATGCCGTTTTGCCCAATCGCCCACAACCGGCCCCGGAATCTCCCTGGTAATAAACTGGTCATAATACACCTGTGGCGGACACCACGGGGGGTGTGGACCGTTAAACGAAAGACATAAAAAAAATGGTCGGGTGGGATCTCGCTTGCCCAGAAAATCCCGCGCCCGGCTCACAAACCAGGTCTCTTCCATCAAATGTTCCGGCAAATGATTCGGCCGCGCCATCCACGAATTGCCATCTACTCCGTGGGCAAACTTCTCCACATCAATCCCTGGCTGTTGCGCCAGCCACGTCTCATAATCCTCCGGCGTGATCAACTGCTCAAACCCCAGGTGCAACCGCCGGGGCGTAAAATGCGTCTTCCCAATATTTATCGTCTGATACCCCGCCCGTGTCAGTTCTCCCGCCATGGTATGCGCATACGCCCACGGCTTCCCCTCCTGATACCCCACCATCCCCGCCGAATAGGGCGTCTGTCCCGTCATCAAAGATCGCCGGGCAGGCACACAGGACGGGCAGGGCGTATAGGCGTGTGTAAACACCGCCCCCTGTTGCGAGATCGAATCCAGATGCGGCGTCTCCACCACAGGATGCCCCAGTCGGCTCAGACAATCGCCCCGGAAATGGTCCGTAATAATCAGTACAATATTGGGTCTTTCGGCCATCTCATTCCTCCTTGATAATGGCCCAAGATAGAGCCCTCCTTTAACGATGTCAAGCATTCCCCCGATCTCCAAACAAAAGGCCGTGTCAGAAATTTCTAACACGGCTTTTCTTGATCCCTTCTAAGCGGTCCTAATGACCCCACGACCGTCCGATGCCAACCCCCAGTTCTACCCCGCTATAATCCTCTCGACCGACTAAAAATCCGGAAAACCGGGATTTCAAATGATACCCTGCATTCACGCCCAGGTGCCACCGTTCCCCCAGCCGGATATCGACCCCTCCGCCCAAACGCCCCCCAATAGAAGCACCCATACCAGGCTGATGAATGGGCACCCCTTCCACATTCTGAAAGCCAATATTTGTTCCCATCGAAAACCCAAATGTGGGTCCCACCATCGCCGTCACATAAGGCGTAACAGAACCGGTTGCAAGATCATACCGAAGCCCACTCAAAAACGAGCTCAGCATCACCATATTGCTCGAAATCCCCAGCGGGCCGGACGCCACATCTATATCGGCAAACAAGCCCGAAACCGTTGCCCTCACCGCCAGCTTCTTCCCCATCCAATACGTATACGTCCAGCCTGCCATCAAGCCCCCACTGTTTGTCTCCACGCCCGGTCCTACCAGTTGAGAAGAACCCGGATTCTCGGCGCTTGGAAACCACTGTCCGCCCCAAAAATCAACCTGCTTCCGATTAAAAATCGTATAAGCCTCTACACTGCTACAAGCAAACACCATCAAACAAGCCAAAAACCAAACGCGCGTCTTCATCTCGCTCTCCTTTGCAAGGAATCCGTGAAAAACCTTCCCATTGAGGAGGCAGAAGCTTCCCACAAAAAAGCGTCCCACTT
This sequence comes from bacterium, assembly GCA_027296045.1. Lineage (GTDB taxonomy): Bacteria > Latescibacterota > UBA2968 > UBA2968 > UBA2968 > JAPUJS01. The sequence goes on from JAPUJS010000054.1 coordinate 3,866, forward strand.
CCCCACCGAACCCGATTTGTGATGCCGCTCACAGGGATCTTGTGACGGAGCGTACAAAACAACCGGTATCGACTTTTTACTGCGTCGATACCGTATTCATTTTGCAAACTCCGTGCCGGACAAAGAATCGATGAGACAAGAGACCGTGAAAATGCACGGTCTCTTCATTGACATCCGACACTATCCTGTCTATCTTGTTTTTATAAACCAAAAGAAGAAGTGATATATCTCCTGACACAAAACGAAAAAGGGGAACAATGTCTCAAACACACCCGGCAATTCCCTACGCCGAACTCCGCGATCAAATCGCTCAAATCCTCACCGAAGGCAAAGAACGTGCCCGGCGGGCTGTCGAGCGGGAAACCGTCCGAACGGCCTGGGAAATCGGCCACCTGGTTCATAATCACCTGTTGTCGGAAAGCGACCGGGCAGACTACGGGGAGCAACTGGTGCTGCGGCTTTCTCAGGACGTGGGGATAGACTGGCGCAAACTCTATGAAATGCTCAAATTTTATCGCTTGTTCCCAATTCTCCCGACGTCGG
>JAPUJS010000540.1 GCA_027296045.1 bacterium
GACTTTTAAAACATATACGGAAAAAGATGGATTGCCCCACTTTCGGCTGAGGGCGATGATACAAGATCATGAGGGAAACACCTGGTTTGGTACAACGGAAGGTTTGAGTCGCTATGATGGCCAATCTTTTACAACGTATACGAAAAAAGATGGTCTGCCCCACGATCAAATACAGACACTGCAACAGGATAATCAGGGTAATGTCTGGGTTTCTACTTTAGAAGGATTATGTAGGTTTGATGGCAAAACCTGGATCTCATTTTCTGACCAGGATAATCTGGTTCCCAGGCTTGTCTACACAATTTTTCAAGACGAAGATAGTAATCTGTGGTTTGGAACTCAAAACGGCGTGTGGCGGTACGATGGAAAAGTCTTCCAAAACATGCTTGAACAGGACGGTCTATCAGGCAATGCTGTGTCGGCTATCTTTCAAGATCGAGATGGGACGCTTTGGTTTGGCACCAATAAGGGGGTTAGTCGATTTGACCAGCCAACTCCAGTTTCTCCGTCTGTTGTAATTGAAAGTATCATTGCTGATAGGCGCCACCAGGCAGAAGACAACGTGGTTATCCCTGACAGCACCTCTCTATTTGTCATCGAGTATCATGGAATCAGCTTCAAGACGCGTCCCGGTGGATTAGTCTTTCGATACCGTCTGAAGGGGTATGATCAACAATGGTATACAACGCGAGCTGTGAAGATCGAGTACCAGGATCTCCCCAGGGGGAATTACATCTTTCAGATCCAGGCCGTTGACCGGGATTTGGCCTATTCAGACATCCAGACACTCACATTTATGATTGAGCCTGATCCCCAGGTCGAAGCCCTTACACAGGCTCTGAACCAGGCTGGTTCAGCGGGCAAGTTTATTGGCGAAAGTTCTGCCCTCAAACACATTCAGGAGCAGCTTGGAAGCGTTGCTGTCACCAATCTTACCGTCCTTATTTTTGGCGAAACAGGTACGGGCAAGGGGGTAGCCGCCAGAACTCTTCACAGTCTCAGCCCCAGAAAGGCAGGTCCCTTTGTACAAATTAACTGTGGGGCCATTCCAGAAGGCCTGGTTGAATCCGAGCTGTTTGGTCATGAAAAAGGTGCCTTCACTGGAGCTGTTTCCAGAAAATTGGGAAAAATTGAACTGGCAAAAGGAGGAACCCTTTTCCTCGACGAAATTGGTGATTTGGCTCTCGACGCGCAAGTGAAGCTGTTACACCTTTTGGAGGAAGGCATCTTTGAGCGAGTGGGTGATACCGCATCTCTGGAGGCTGATGTGCGAGTGGTTGCAGCCACCAATAGAGATTTAGAAAAGATGGTGGCGGAAGGCAGATTCCGGGAAGATCTCTTTTTCCGCCTTCAGGTCTTTCCCGTCCGTCTGCCACCTTTACGTGAGCGTCAAGAGGATATTCTGCAGCTTGCGATGTACTTTTTGCAGCGGATGGCTGCTCATCTCAACAAGGCGGTTACGGGGTTCACATCAGAGGCACTGTCCACCCTGAACAGCTATGGGTGGCCGGGCAATGTGCGGGAGCTTGAGCATGCTGTTCAGCGTGCGGTGATCGTGTGCCCAGGGCCGGTCATTCGTGCAGAGGATTTTGCAGTCGGTTCTGCCGGGGAAGAGTCTCCAGTCTCTGGACCTTTCCTGTCGCTGGAGGAAGTAGAAAGGCGCCATATTCATGAGGCCCTGGAGCAGACTGGATGGACGATAAAGGGTCCAGCGGGGGCGGCCAAACTATTGGGATTGCATCCTTCCACCTTGCGGCATCGGATGAAGAAGCTGGGCTTGATACGTTCTTAGGGATCATATTTGGTCCTCGGGGTCATATATGGTTCTTAATGACTAATTTATTGTTTATAAATGAGGTATATGAATTTTTCTCCGCAAGAGGATGATATATCGTCCCTGGCCCTGTATGACCTGTGATTTTGTAGATAGAATTTTTATGTCCGCAAAACGCAAGAAAACAGCCACTTGAATCCATTCGGTTCAGGTGGCTGTTTTTTGGCGCAGGTTTTGCAATAATGATCGGATTGACGAAACGCTATCCGATTTCCACTTTCGCGGTCATAGAGGGAGGGAGAAATGGCACAGTATATTCGGGACAGGATGATGATCGGAGAACATCATGCAATACACGAGGTCCAGAGGCTTGCCCGCCGAGCAGCCAGGTGTCATCTACCTGTGTTGATCACAGGAGAAACCGGTACAGGAAAAGAGCTCCTGGCAGATTTCATTCATCGAAACAGCTTCCGGTCCGAAGGTCCTTTTGTAACCGTTGATTGCGGGGTTTTAACTCGGGAAGTGGCAAGAAGCGAATTATTCGGGCATCTCCGGGGTGCATTTACAGGTGCTTTAGAAACGCGGCAGGGGCTGGTAAAGATTGCCCAGGGAGGCACGCTTTTTTTAGATGAGGTGGGAGAACTGGACAACGAACTGCAACAATATCTGTCGCGGCTTGTACAGGAGGGAGAATTTAGACCACTGGGGGGGGCAAAGATGCAAAAAGCCAACGTGCGGCTTGTGATGGCCACGCATAGAGATCTGGACCAGAGAGTCTCAGAAGGCGCATTCAGGAAGGATCTGTTCTATCGGCTGCACGTAATCTCACTACACCTGCCCCCCTTGCGACACCGGCGAAGCGACATACCTCTGCTGGTTGCCCATTTTTTAGAACGTTTTCAGAGAACGGGTATTTCGAAGCGGGAATTTTCGGACGATGCCCTGCGGGTGCTGGAAGCGCACGACTGGCCCGGAAATATCCGTGAACTTGCTCATGTAGTCGCGCAAGCCCTGGTTTTTGCCGAAGGGGCTCGTATTGAACCGAAAGATTTGTCACTTTCGGTGAAGCCATCGGAAGATGTTGGCGAAATCTATGGCTTGCCCTATAAAGAAGCCCGGCAGGAAAGTTTGAACCGGTTTACCCGGGAATACCTTCACCGGACACTTTTGAAGACCAGGGGCAATGTGTCCCAGGCTGCGCGGGAAAGCGGTATTGGTCGACAGTATTTTCAGCTTCGAATGGCGGAGCAGGATATACGCGCAGAACCCTATCGGCGTAAACAGTGATCACTAAAAAATGCGAGTTCTCGCAGAGCGCATAGAGCAAAGCGCAAAGCGTTCCAGGTTCTGCTCCGCGCTCTGCACTTTGCCCTATGCGAGAAAGAAGAGGCGGTGAATCCCCGACATTCACCGCCTCTTCTGACGCGATTGATCCAGGGAGCGGATCAATCAGGGGAGAGCAACTTCCTGTTCGGAGCGGGATTCAAAGAGAGGAATGACAGCAGGTGCAAGCAGTGCCTGTTTCAAGGGAAGGAGGAGGAGGAATTTCGTCCCTTTTCCAGGCCGACTTTCGACGTGAATATGCCCGCCATGTTCCTCTATGGTACGCTGAACCACGAGATCGG
>JAPUJS010000541.1 GCA_027296045.1 bacterium
AATCTGGCAGGTCAATGCTCTCTCATTCAGTTCGCTGCGTTATTAAGAAAAAGCCATTGTATCGTTACACTCGATTCCTCGGCTGTTCATTTCGCCACAGCCGTTCAAACACCCACGGTTGCCCTGTATGGACCAACCTCCAGCCGCCACTGGGGGCCTTACCCCAACGGCCAACCGTTTGTCGTCGTGGAACCCCCACCTCATATTCCCCGAAACGCCCGGGCAATGGCGTGGATTCAGGTCCATCACGTTACTGCGGCCTTTGACCAACTTCAACAGGATATCCAGAAACCCTAATATGTCTCGCGGGTCAAAACCGGTAAACCATTCTGTCCATTCCGGGCCTGGTCCTTTCGGGCACGCAAGCCCAGGCCCTCTCCCTGTCTCGCTCCGCTCGACGGTCCCTCTCCCGTCACGGGAGAGGGATGTTTGAGGGTTGCTGTTCAGGCGCCCTCAGACGGGGTGAGGGCCTCAACTACCTTACCTTTTTAGAACACGACACTTGTAAAAAATCGCCACCTTTCCTATCTTTCTCTTGATAACCCCCAATGTATTTTTCCAATGATCAAAGACATCCACACAGAACTTCAAGACATCCAAATTCTCTCTTCCGCCCCCTGTCGCGTCGATATCGGCGGCACCTGGGATCTGAAGTGTTTTGCCTTGCCATTTGCACACATCCATCCCGTGACCACCAACATTGCCCTGTCGATGCGCACGCATATTCGCCTGAGCGCCTACAAAGCGGGCAGGATCCGCATCTGGGACAACCAGCACGAAGAAGAATATCCTGCCGACGATTTGGACTTAAGCGGCCATTTTGGATTTCTCTTCTCCGTCTCCGCTCACTTTGCCCTGAGCGGTATCGATATCGAAATCGGCTATGAAAGCCCGCCCCGAAGCGGGTTGGGTGGTTCGGGAGTCCTCGCCGTGGCCCTTGCAGGGGCATTGGCAAAGGCCAGAGAACCGGTCGGAAACGACACTCTTACTCCCGAAGCCATTGTCGAACTCGTCTACAACATCGAAGACGGCCTTCGATATTCCTACACAGGCCTCCAGGACCAGTGTGCTGCTGCCTTCGGAGGCATTCATCGCTGGCACTGGACCTACGGCGAGATGGATAGCAAATTTCGCCGTGAAGAACTCCTCTCGACCGAAGGATATACCAGAACCAGCGATCACTTGCTGGTAGCCTATATCGGAGAAAATCACGACTCGAATGACGTAAACAGCAAACAGGTCACCGATTTTCTGTCCGGCACAAATCGCAGCCAGTGGTTCCGCATCAACGAAATTGCCAATGAATTTGCGCACGCCCTTCAGCAAGAAGATTGGAAAGCCGCTGGCGAACGGATCAACGAAGAAACCGACATTCGGTGCAGCATTGTACCCAGCCGAATCACACCGGTTGGCGAAAGCCTCCAGGCCATCTGTCATGAAATGGGCGTGGGCTTTGCCACAGCCGGCGGCGGCAACGGTGGCTGCGTCTGGGCACTCGCCCAAAACCCAGACCAAATCGCCGACCTGTCCAGCGGGTGGGAAGCCATCCTCAAGCCCATACCAACCGCCACACTCCTGCCAGTGACTGTTGAACCGCAGGGCCTATTGGTCGAAAAGATCACAATTGAAGCCGACGCGAAACGCCCATGAACACACAATCCGAACCCCAGAGCCTACCCGAAACCGAGACCGAATCTCCCCTGGACATCTCCCTCGTCATTCCGTTGTTCAACGAAGAGGAAAGCCTCCGGCCGCTCACCCAAAAAATACGGGACACAATGGACATGGATGGTCGATCCTTCGAAGTCATCTTCATTGACGACGGCAGCACCGACGGATCGATGGCGGTCCTGGAAGAACTCCACGCCGCTCACCCCGAGGTCAAGGTAATCCAGTTTCGGCGCAATTTTGGCAAGGCCGCCGGTTATACCGTTGGGTTTCAAAAAGCGATTGGAACCTTTGTCATCACCATGGATGCCGATCTTCAGGACGATCCGGACGAGATCCCCAGCCTGATCGCCAAACTCGATGAAGGGTATGACCTGGTTTCAGGTTGGAAGAAAAAACGCTTTGACCCCCTGGGCAAAACCCTTCCTTCTAAATTTTTCAACTGGGTCACCGGACGTGTCTCGGGCGTCCCCATCCATGATTTCAATTGCGGACTCAAAGCCTACCGAAACGAAGTCGTAAAAGACATACGGGTCTACGGCGAATTACACCGCTACATTCCTGTCCTTGCCCATATGGAAGGATACCGGGTCAGTGAAATTCCCGTGAAGCACCACCCCCGACAATTTGGCGTCACAAAATATGGTTGGGGCAGACTGATGAAAGGCTTTCTGGACTTGCTCACCGTGATGTTTCTGGGCAGATTCATGGCACGCCCCCTCCACCTTTTTGGAACCATGGGCGTTGTCCTTGGCACCCTCGGAATGGGGATCAACCTGTTTATTGTATCTCTCTGGTTTCAAACTGGGACCATCCAGAACCGACATCCTTTGCTCATCCTCGGCGTTCTCATGTCCGTGTTGGGTGTCCTGTTTATCTGCACCGGCCTCCTGGCCGATATGATTGCCCGCAGTTCACTTCCAAACGAAAAATTCAACATTCAAAGAACACTAGAATAAATATTGCTATGTCCAAACACATTCTTGTTACCGGCGGAATGGGTTTCATTGGCTCTTATATTGTCGATGAACTCCTCAGGTGCGGTCACACCGTTCGTATCTTTGACAGCCTGGACCCTCAGGTTCACACCACCGAAGAAATTCCGGACTATGCCAGCCCCAAAGTTGAATTCATCCGGGGAGATGTCCGCGATTACGACGCCTTCAAAAAAGCCCTGGACGGTATAGAGGTCGTTTTCCACAAGGCCGCCGCTGTAGGCATGGGTCAGTCTCAGTACGAGATCAAAAAATACGTCGATGTCAATACCGGAGGCACAGCCAACCTGCTCGACATTCTGGCCAACCACAAACACCGGATCGAAAAAATCGTTGTGGCCGCCTCCCAGACCAGCTATGGCGAAGGCCTCTATGCCTGTCCGAAGCACGGTCCTCAAACGCCAGGATTCAGACCCGTCGAGCAACTCGAACGCGGAGAATGGGAGCCCAAATGTCCGGTCTGCTCCGTCGATCTTGCCCCCATTCCCATCCACGAAGAAACCAAACGGACCTGTGATGCTATTTATGCAATGACCAAAACCCACCAGGAAGAAATGGTGCTATCCATCGGCCGCACCTACGACATCCCGGCCGTGGCCCTGCGCTATTTCAACGTGTATGGGCCCAGACAATCCCTGTCCAACCCCTATACTGGTGTGAGTGCCATTTTCATGAGCCGACTCAAAAACGACCATTGTCCCGTAATTTACGAGGATGGCAAACAATCCCGCGATTTCGTCTCCGTCCACGATGTGGTGCAGGCCAATATGCTGGCCCTGGAAAAATCCGACGGTGACTACCAGGCCTTCAACGTGGGCAGCGGCAAAAATACATCGATTGAACAAATTGCCCTGATTTTGGCCAATATCTACGGCAAAGAACACCTCAAACCGGAAATCGTCGGCGAATATCGGGCGGGCGATACCCGCCACAGCATTGCCGACATCTCCAAAATCAGCGAAACCTATGGCTTTGAACCTACAGTCCATTTACAACAAGGCATGGTCGAATTGGTAGAATGGGCACACGGAGTAGAAGCTGTGGACGGATTTACAAAAGCCCAGACAGAGTTACAAAGCCGCGGACTCATGCAGACGCTGGAGTAAACTACCTGCTTCATCTGGAGATCCTATGGCTCCAATTCCACTGATCGATCTCGGCGCCCAACACCGTTCCATTCAGACCGAAATTGAAATAGCCATTCAAAATGTGATTCAAGAGACCGCTTTTATCGGCGGCTCCTATCTTGAAACCTTCGAGAATGCGTTTGCAGCCTATTGCGAACTCCCGCACGGTGTGGGTACCAGTTCGGGCACCACTGCTCTGCATCTGGTTTTTGCAGCCCTCGGTCTGGGACCGGACGACGAAGTCATTACCGTGCCCAACACATTTATTGCAACCGTAGAAACCATCGTCCAGACCGGTGCAAAGCCCGTGTTTGTCGACGTTTTGGATCCTACCCTCAATATGGACCCCGAAAAACTCGAAGCGGCCATTACGCCTCAAACCAGGGCGATCGTACCGGTTCACCTCTATGGACAAATCGCGGACATGGGCCCCATCCTGGATATTGCCCGTGACCAGAACCTCCTGGTCATTGAAGATGCTGCGCAAGCACATGGGGCAGAATACAAAAAAAAACGGGCAGGCCACTTTGGTGTGGCTGCCACATTTAGCTTCTTTCCGGGCAAAATTTTAGGCGCCTATGGAGACGCCGGTATGGTGGTCACGCAGGATGCGGACCTGGCAAAACAGATGAAAATGCTGGCCAATCACGGCCGAATTGAAAAATATGTACATCAAATTGCAGGCTATAATTACCGGCTGGATCCCATCCAGGCGGCCATCCTCAACGTCAAGCTCAAACACCTGGACCGATGGTTGGACAGACGCAGGGGAAATGTTCGGCTCTACAACCAGCTATTTGCCGAAAGTACGGTTCAAACTCCGATTGAAACTTCCGATAGCCGACACGTCTACACCTATTACGTCATCCGATCAGAACAGAGGGATCAAATCCTGGAAGGACTTGAAAAAGAAGACATCCAGGCCCAGATTCACTATCCCATTCCTCTGCACTTACAGCCGGCATTTCAGGATTTGAATTACCAAAAAGGCGATTTCCCAGTTGCAGAACAGGCGGCTGACGAAATCCTCTCGTTACCGCTATATCCCGAACTTGAATCGGTCCAAATTCAACAGATTGCAGATGCGGTTCTCAAAATCACGTCTTAGGCAGTCACAACTGCCGAAACCGGCGTTGCTTTGGGCTGAAATTCGGATTCCATCTGCCGAACCGATCGCCGGATCTTCTCCGAGCGCTCCCGGTCGCCGTGAATCGCATAATACAGTGCCAAATAAGCCAGTCGATCGCGTTTTTCCATCTCTGTTTTGGTGACCATGACGGCCTCCCTGTAAAGGTGATTGATAAAATATTACGCAGCAATGATTGTGCAATGATCGTGCCAAAAATCACCTTTCCAAATAAAAATGTACAATACTATATTTATCAGTGTTTTACTATCTTGGCCCGAAATTGTCTCTATTTTTCAAATGGTAAAAAATGCCATATTTCCGTTCAATTGGCCTGTTTTAATGTCGCATTTGGCACATAATGCCGATCTGTCATCGTTCGAAAGCCTCCTTATGGTCCTGATTGTTGCGATTATTATGGTGATCCAGCTTTACGTCATTTTTAATATTTACAGGCGATTTTAATCAAGCTGAAGACCAAATTGAAAAAACTTGAAGGATCCAGTGAGCGGCTCACCTCCTGGTCCTGGCCTCATTACCCATAAAGACCAACCATGAAACTCAGCCCGGCCACCTTGCTGGTGCTCACAATGTTTGGCTCTTTTGTAGTCGTTCTTGGCGCACTGGTGATCATTCTCCGTCCTGCCTCCAAATCGACCCGCCCGAAAACCGTGCAAACCCAAACTACCAAAGCCAAGCGCGACAGCATTGTCACCGGCCAAACTGCGCAACCTGCAGGTCCCGAGATCACCCAGGTCCGGGCAGAAGAGAAAAAATCAGCGCCGGAGCCCCCTCAAAAAACCGTTTCTGAGTTCCGCTCTTACGAAACAGGTCGCCAGGCCTACCGGGAAATCCAGCAGATGCGCAAAGACATGGCCAGGCAGAAATCCGATTTGGAAAAAAGGTTGAAAAGCCAAATCGCTCAGCAAAAAAAGAAAATCGCTCAGATGGCTCGCTGGTGTGAACCCCTTGAACCCGGCGAAGCCGTCTTGCTGCTTGAAAAGCTCGACGATGAAACCATTGCCAGCGTGCTGCGTCGCATGAAAAGGGAAAAGGCACTGCCCATTGCCGCCCTGCTCAAACGGCTGGGGCGAGAAAAAGCCATTGCAATCCAGTAAACGACCGCCCGCTTTGCGGGTCGTTTTTCAGGAGGATCGATGTTAGACATCAACGAGATTCGAGAAAATTCCGAAGCCGTCCGACAGGCGCTCTTAAAACGGATGGACGAACTGGACTTTTCCGACTTGCTCCAGTGGGATAAGGATCGGCGCAGCCTGATTGTAGAAATCGACCAGTTGCGACAGAGGCGCAACGAAGGATCCGCCCAGATCCCCAAAATGAGAAAAGAGGGCAAAGATACCGGGGATATCCAGGAGGGAATGAAAGCCGTTTCCGTCAAGATCAAAGACCTCGAATCGAACCTCTCGGACGCAGAGAACAATATCCAATCGTTCCTCGAAGGCTTGCCCAATATTCCCGATGACGACGTCCAACCGGGCGACAAGGAAAACAACGAAGTCATCCGCACCTGGGGCGAAAAACCCAACTTTGACTTTACCCCCAAAGATCACGTCGACCTGGTCACCGCCCTGAATCTGATCGACTACGAGCGCGGTGTGAAAATGGGCGGTAGTGGCTTCTGGCTCTACCGGGGAGACGGCGCCCGACTGGAGTGGGCTTTGTTAAACTACTTTGTCGACACCCACCTCAAAGACGGATATGAATTTGTCCTCCCGCCCCACATTCTGACCTACCAGTGCGGCTATACGGCCGGCCAGTTCCCCAAGTTCGAAGACGATGTCTTTCACCTGGAACCGGAAGCAGGGGGAAAATTCAGCCAGTTCCTTTTGCCCACCTCCGAAACCGCGCTGATCAATTTCCACCGGGAGGAGATCTTGCCCGAAGAGGAGTTGCCAAAAAAATACTTCGCCTACACTCCCTGCTACCGCAGGGAAGCCGGAAGCTATCGGGCGCAGGAACGGGGCATGATCCGGGGCCACCAGTTCAACAAGATCGAAACCTTCCAGTTCACGCGCCCCGAAGATTCGGCGCAAGCCCTGGAAGAACTCATCGGCAAAGCAGAACACCTGGTCCAGGGATTGGGGCTGCACCACCAGGTCTCCAAACTCGCGGCGAGAGACGTCAGTGCTTCGATGGCCAAAACCTACGACATCGAAGTCTGGATTCCCAGTATGGATGAATACAAGGAAGTCAGCTCTGCCTCCAACGCCAGCAGCTACCAGGCCAGACGGGGTAACATCCGCTTTAAACGCCAGGAAACCGGCAAAAACGAATTTCTCCACACCTTAAACGCCTCCGGCCTGGCCACCAGTCGGATCATCCCCGCAATGGTCGAGCAGGGTCAGCAAGAAGACGGCAGTGTCACCATCCCCGAAGTCCTTCGACCCTATCTGGGCGGGCAGGAGACATTCGAGCCCCAATCGTAAATCCTCCAAGGCCCTTTCTGGAAATCAGCCCAAATGGCAGAAGAAGCCGACGAAGCCCCCGAACGCCGCATCGCAGCCGCCCTGGGCTATGATACCGAAAAAGACAACGCCCCCAAAATTTTCGCCAAAGGCAGTGGCGAACTGGCAGAACGCATTATTGCCCTGGCAAAAGAACACAACATCCCCATCCGAGAAGACCCCGATCTGGTCGCCGTCCTGGCCAAACTCGACCTCGGCCAGGAAATCCCCCCCGAACTCTACCGGGTCGTCTCAGAACTTCTGGCTTTTATCTACCGGGTCAACAATCGGTGGAAAGAAGAAAACAAATAGAAACGAAAAAGCCCGCTTTTGAAAGCGGGCTTTTTATGCTTTAATGAATCTATACACTTCCGGTTTTAAGGAGGATTTTGGTTTTGCTGCATATCCCGGATAATCCCGAGGATATGGCGAATCGCCTGATTGGTCGTCTCTACGTGTTTGTTGGAAATCGCAAAAAGCTGGCTGACCTGCTCTTCAAGTTGTCGGATTCTATGGGCCTGTTCGTTAAAAGCCGTGCGGATTTCCGCCGCATTCATACCTTGATGCCCTGCTTTTTGGCCAGTTCTTCTGCCTCTGCGGCCAACTCCTCTGTCTCTGCAACCAAGGCCTTGAAACGCTTCAGGGCCGCCTTATGCTCAGCCTGGACCTTTCCTGTCTCTGAATCTTTCTGACGATCTAATTCTGATTCTGTAGACATGCCCTACCTCCGTTTTCACGTGTGAACCCGCTGCGCAAATCATAGCAGGGTTTCACATATGAATTTACTCATTTAACGCCGATAGCACAATCCCAATGACGGTATCCTCTTTACACATCTATTTCCGCTTTGTATACAGCGGGAATACGCACGGTGAACGTACTGCCTTTTCCCACCTCGCTTTCCACACCAATCGACCCGCCCAGCAACTCGGCAAACTGCTTAGTGATCGACAGCCCCAGCCCCGTGCCCTTGTGCTCCCGCTTCGATCTTGGACAGATCCAGAATATCATTGATTATCGCCAGCAGGTGATCGGAAGCCTGGGTCACTTTCTCCAAATTTTCTCGGTTTTGTTCCGACAGGTCTTTTTCGCGTCTCAGCACCCATTTCGGAGCTCTCCGTACTGGTTCTTACGATGGCAAGATAATGTGCTCAGGAGGGAAACGCAAGGCGGGATGCCATTGGTGAGAGAGTCGGGTGCATCCACAACAGGGTATAAATACAATCTGTTCAACGGAGGATCTGTGCCTTCTTTTGCCTGCGAAAAGAACGCATTCACGGCCTGCCGATCGGGTGGAGAAGCAAACCAATAGAAACGAAAAAGCCCGCTTTTGAAAGCGGGCTTTGGCAAGTTGGACACAAACGGTTACAGCGTCTCAAATTCCAGTTTTGGACGGTAGCCAAGGGCGGTCAACATCTCTCTGGCATCTCCCCAGGAGAGTCCAAAAGCTGCGACATCGGCCAAACCCAATCGGGCGACAATCTCCCGAATCACATCGAAATCACGATCATCAATCTCCCCTTCCGCCATCACATCTTCCGCCCACGACACCAGCGCTTCAAGTTCAACCTGCCCTTTCAAGTAATCGATGAGACGATGTGCAACCGTTTCCTTTGTTATCATGATAGTGAATCCTCCAGGCTCTGATGCCCCGTATCTTCGGGAAATTTCTGATGCCGTTCAATCAATACACCTACGGACTAAAGATCGCCATTTACCATCATTTAGTCCAGCGGTTTGTTTAAATCAGGAGATAGCCAATGAACATCGAAGTCATCGAAGCTCAGCAAGAAAACCGGCCGATTGTGCGAAACCTGGTCAGCTATTACATCTACGATATGGCCGAATACACGGGCTGGAATATCAATTTTCCACGCGTGCGGAAAATTAGTTTGGGCAATCAAATTGAATAGAATCAGAACCTATTTCTCCTCTTGAACCCCCAGAATTTGATCCACCACATCCAGCGCGCTTTTCACACAATCTGGAATGCCCGCTCCCCGGTAGGCGCTTCCGGCCAGATAGAGGCCTGGAAATTCCGAAACCAGGCGTTCCATCTCCTCCACCCGTTCCAGATGTCCAACCGCGTATTGCGGTCGCCCCTTTTTCCAGCGAAACACGCGGTGCAAAATCGGCTCGGCCGTCAACCCCATCATCTCTGCCAACTCCTGCCGAACCAGGCCGACCAACGTCTCGTCGGACAAATCCACCAACCCTTCCTGCCCAACGCCGCCCACAAAGGACCGGATCAACACCCTATCGTCCGGTGCCCGATGGTTCAATTTGGAAGACGACCACGTGCACCCGGAGATCCTTCGCCCTTCCGATTTGGGCACCAAAAACCCAAACCCGTCAAAATCGTGCTGACCCGCTACATCTGCCTTTCGAAAGCCCAGTGAAATCGTCCCGGTCGAAACATATTGAATCTCATTCAGCCGATCGGACAGTTCGGGCGCAAACGAATCTACCAGATGGGCAGCGCCGTAGGCCGGGACTGCCAGCACCACCGCATCGGTCTCCAGCGTTGAACCTTCTGAAACTTGCACGTGATATCCCGTATTCTTATGCTGGAGATCTGTCACACGGCACCCACACCTCAAGTCACCCCCAAGCCGTTCCACCAGAACATCGACCATTTCACCCATACCACCGATCAGGCTGTTAAACATCGCAGGCGGTTTTTCACTCGAAGCAGGACGCGCCTTCTTTGCGGCCAGCATTGCCCGGATCAAACTTCCGTGCGCCTGCTCCATTTCCGAATATCGAGCAAACGTGCTCAACATACTCAGTTCTTCCGGATAGGCATTGTGAATCGACGCAAGCATCACCCCCACCTTATCGACTGCTTCCCGCCCCAGCCTGCGTCCAATAAAATCGGCCACACTTTCATCCCCGGTCTCCTTTCGAGCAGGAATAAACAGGTCCATTCCCATCCGAAGTTTGCCCGCCCACGAAAACAGCGGGGACCGTACAAAAGGCCAGAACCGGGTCGGCACCAGCGAAAAGTCTGAAGGGAACTGGACCAACCGTCCGCCCTGGAGCAAAAAGAACCTGCGTCGATCGTCATTGGTCGGTATCAATCGATCGCCCAGGCCCAAATCTCGGCACAGTTGCACCCCCCAGGGCTTGAGCGTCAACATCAAATCCGGACCGCCTTCGATAACAAACCCGCCTTCTCGATCCGTAGCAATCTTTCCCCCAAACCGATCATCGCTCTCGATCAGGGTATATGCAATTTCCCGCCCCTGTTCCCGGCTCTTTTCCTGCAAATAAAAAGCGGTCGCCAATCCTGCAATGCCACCGCCAATAATCGTTACGTGTGTCATCTGTCTCCACCTCTGTCCGTCAAAGCCACCCCACCTCGTCTTTCCACAATCGCTTTCTCAATGCCGAGTTTTACTGATCAAAACCTGTCAACGATTCTGTCTATTCCGGGCGTAATCTTTCAGGGCATCTGAGCCCGGGCCCTCACCCTGTCTCGCTCCGCTCGACGGTCCCTCTCCCGTGACGGGAGAAGGGAAAAAAGCGCGGTTTGTCTGGGCGATCTTGCAGATCGTCGTTTCCTTCTCCCGCTTGCGGGAGAGGGATGTCTGAGGGTTGCCGTTCAGGCGCCCTCAGACGGGGTGAGGGCCTCCTCCACCGCATCTGCCACGGCCTCCATAAATGTCGGATCGCTGTTCATCGACGCTGTCCGCTCCAGGCGCACCCCAACTTCCTTTGCAATCTCCTGACATCCAATATCGATATCGTAAAGGACCTCTACGTGGTCACACACAAATCCGATGGGTGCCACAAGCACCTGTTCATATCCTTCTCCGGCCAGTTCCGGAATCAGATCTTCAATCTGAGGCCCCAGCCACGGCTCACCGGTATGTGCCGCGCTTTGATACGAAAACATCCAGTCGATATCTCCCAATCGCTCGGCAACAGCCTTTGCATTTCCCTGTAGCTCATCGTCATATGGATCGCCCATTTTCAACAACCGGGCAGGCAAACTGTGTGCCGTGAAAACCACCTTCAGCTTGCCGTCTTCAAACAAATCCAACCCCGCCCGAACCTTTGCTTCTTGCGCGTCCAATAACTTTTCTTGTCCGCACCAGGACTGCACAAAGTCAAATACAATCGAACTGCCAACCGCCTCCTGTGCTTCCTCCACCTTGGCCCAATACCGTCCGATGCTCATCGAAGAATAGTGCGGCGACATCACCATTGCCACGGCTTTTTCAATTCCATCTTCGTGCATCCTGGCCACCGCATCCTGAATCCACGGCTTCCAGTGTCGCATCCCCACATAGACCTTCACATCCCAGCCCCGCTCACACAACACGGCCTCTGCTGCTTTCCCCTGCTCAAACGTCCGCTCGTTCAACGGCGATTTCCCACCAATCTGCGCATACCGACTCCGAAACTCCGCCACAAATTCCGGCGACATCGGACGCCCGCCCCGGATGTCATTCAGGTAAGCCTCCATATCGTCCAGAGAATCTGGACTCCCATAAGCCATCAAGAGAACGCCTTGGCTTGCCATATCTCTCACTCCGTGTACGAATGCACAAAATCCACCAGCTGTCGCACATGTTCAACCGGTGTTTGCTGCAAAATGCCGTGGCCCAAATTGAAAATATGTCCGTTCCGCCCCTTTACGCTATCCAGAATTCGGGCCGTCTGCTTCTCTATCTCTTGCCAGGGCGCGAACAAAATCACCGGATCCAGATTGCCCTGCACCCCCACATCATCGCCCAACCCATCCCAGGCTTCTGCCAGATCAACCCGCCAGTCCACCCCAATCACATCCCCACCCGCCTCTTTTAAGAGCGACAAAATTCCCGCTGTTCCCGTGCCAAAATGGATCACCGGCACATCGCTTTTTGCTTTCACCATTTCAATTGCACGCCGGGTATGCGGCAACACATACTCCCGATAATCCGCCGGACTCAATGCCCCAATCCACGAATCAAAAACCTGTGCCACCTGAGCCCCGGCATTCACCTGGAGCAACAGCAGGTCTGCAACCGCACCCGACAGCTTTTCCATCAAGCGATGCCACACCAAAGGCTCGCCATACATCAACCCCTTGGCAAACGTATAAGATCGAGAAGCCCCCCCTTCAATGGCATAACACGCCAGCGTAAACGGAGCCCCTGCAAAACCGATTAGCGGAATCCGGCCTTCTAAAAGTTCCAGCGTAAGTTGAATGGCGTCCCTGGAAAATCCCATCGCCTCTTCGGCCGGTTGAATCCGCAGCGCATCCACATCCGCCTTTGACCGAATCGGATTGTGAATCACTGGCCCCACGCCCTTCGCATATTCCAGTTCCAGGCCCATCGGCTCCAGGATGGGCAACAGATCCTGAAAAATAATCGCCGCGTCCACATCATAGGCATTTACAGGCTGCATCGTAATCTGAGCCGCCACTTCCGGCGTCTTCACCATATCCAGAAAATCGTATTGATCGCGAAAGGTCCAGTACTCCTTCATATACCGACCCGCCTGGCGCATCAGCCACACCGGCGTTTTGTCCACCGGTTCTCGACGGCAGGCCTGCAACAATCGTTCTGATTGCGACATCGAACCCTCTATAGGGAAACACCCAGCTAGTTTCTAACTGGGTGTTATCTTTTTTTTCAATGCGTTTCAATCCCCGTTCCGAATTTCGTACTCCGTGTTCTGAGTTTCCACCCTCATTCCGGTAAACCCAAAACTCAATCATCAATCTCCCCATAATCACTCACCACCCGGCCGATCAACCCATATTCCACTGCCTCTTCGGGACTCATCCAGTAATCCCGATCCGTGTCCTCCTGGACCTTCTCGAAATCCTGTCCCGTCTCATCGGCATACATTTGGTTGATCTTTTCCTTGATCTTTAATACCTCTTCGGCCGTCCGTCGCACATCTTCGGCCGCACCCTGAAACTGCATCGAGGGCTGGTGAATCATGATCCGGGCATTGGGAAGGGCCATCCGATCCTCTTTGGCCGCCGCCAGCATAATCACCGTGGCCGCACTGGCCGACAGACCGGCGCTAATGATCTTCACCCTGGGCCGGATAAGCCGAATCATATCGTAAATGGCAAACCCGTCATACACGCTGCCACCCGGCGAATTGATAAAAATTTTGATGGACGCTTCCGAATCCTCATAGTCCAGAAACAACAGCTGCGCCATGACCTTTGCCGTCAATTTGTGGTCCACCTGATCCGAAATCAAAATGGTCCGGGCATTTAACAACCCCTTGCCCAAAAAATACCCATCCTGTTCCTTTTTCTCTTCCGATTCTTCTTCCGCTTCCTCCAGAATCAAATCGTCCTCACGAATCATCCGCTTCCTCCGATTCAGTTGTTATCTATTTTAAACCGATGGTAGAACCCGATGAATTTATCCTATACCCACAATAAAGTCAAGGGGGGATCGCAGAGGGCCGCAGAAACCCACCCCCCATCCCCCCTTGACAACACCTGTTACAATCCTCTATCTTTCACTTTGATCACTCAAAAGTTCGGAAAGCCAATGGCCAACCCTCGTCATATTGCCCTCGATATCCTTTGCCGCGTAGAAGCCGGTGCCTATGCCGACCGTCTCCTGGCGTCCTACCGTCAAAAAACCGATCTCACACCCCGGGACCACAACTTCCTGCAACAAATTGTCCGTGGCACGCTGACCTGGCAAGGTACCATCGACCATACCCTCAAACCCTATCTCAAAAAACCCCTCGCCAAACAAGCCCCACGCCTGCGCAACCTGCTCCGTCTATCCGCCTATCAAATTCGCTACCTCGACCGAACCCCACCCTATGCGGTTGTTTCCGAAGCGGTCTCGCTTGCGAAAAAAGAATTCAGGGGCTTGTCGGGCCTGGTCAATGCCGTCCTTCGTGGCCTCGCAGAAAACAGAAAACCCGTTCGCCCATTCGATCCCAGGTCCAACCCCGTCGAACACCTCTCTCTTACCCTGTCACACCCCCCCTGGTTGGTTTCCCGCTGGATCGATCGCTACGGCCCGAAATCTGCGCAAGAACTCTGTCACTACAACAATACCCCACCCCCCCTTTCCATCCGTCCCAATACATTGCGCAGCCCATTGAAAAACCTGCAAAACTGCCTGTTGGCCGAGGGCATTCCTACCGAACCTTGCCCGCTCCTTCCCGACTATTTGATGGCGCCCAAAGCGGGCCCTTTGTTTCAAACACAGGCCTTCCAAAACGGCCTGTTCTCCATCCAGAATCCCGCTGCCGGCCTCGTGATCCGCCTCCTGGATCCGCAACCCGGTCAACAGATCCTGGATCTATGTAGCGCACCCGGTGGCAAAACAACCGCGATTGCCGAAGGCTTCGATGACAGCGGCCTGATCCTGGCAACCGATCTTTACCCTGGCCGTCTCTGGACCCTTCTGAACCATTGCCGTCGCCTGGGACTCACCAGCATTTATCCAGTCGCTGCAAACGGCAACGCCCTGCCCACATCGGCACGGTTTCACCGCGTCCTGGTCGATGCACCCTGTTCCTCCCTGGGCATCTTGAATCATCACCCCGAAATCCGCTGGCGTCGCCAGGAATCGGACCTGGCCCACCTGGCCAGACGTCAGAGCCACCTGTTACAATCCGCAGCCCAATACGTCTGTCCCGACGGCCTCCTGGTCTACAGCACCTGCACCCTGGAACCGGAAGAAAACGAACGGGTTGTTGAAACTTTCTTAAAAAACCACACCGAATTTCGGCTCGAACCCGCTTCGGAATATCTGGACCTGGTGTGTGATGGACCTTATCTTTCTATTTTGCCCCATCAACACCACCTGGACGGGACCTTCGCCGCTCGCTTGCGAAAAGCGACGTAGCCGGATTTTAAAGTGCGGAAATTTCACAAACTGCCGATAATTCATAGAGATACAGAAAAATAGGGGTTTGCTTACACCCCATTTCGGTCCAATGCCTATTCTAAGGATCTCCCCCCATGAAACGTATCCTGAGCTTCGGACTTCTGTTCCTTTTGTGCCTCACCCAGATGGCCCCGGCCACCGACCGGCCCACCCTGGTCGTGCTCCCCTTTGGCGTGGCCAAAAACCGCTCCAGCATCCGCTGGCTCGGGCAGGCCACGGCGTCCACACTCATCGAAAAACTCCGTCGCGTCCCACCCGTCCGAATTCTACCGCTTTCCAACGTACTTCGAGAACTCCAGGCCGCAGGCATCAATCCCAAAGAAGCCTCCTGGACACCCGCTGTGGCCAGCCAACCCCTGGGACGCTGGCTGGATGCAGATGTCCTCATCGTGGGCGGATTGGGCCAGCCCAAAGATCGGTCTGTTGCACAACAAATCTTGCAGGTTTCCGAACCCCCGAAAAAACAGAAGAACACAGACATCTGGCTGGCCGCAAGAGCTATCGATGTCCACACGGGCCAAACCCTGCGCAGGGCCTATGTAGAAGGCAAAATGGAAGACCTGTTTTCCCTCCAACACACCTTGCTTGCCGAGTTGGGAGAAGCTCTGGACCTGGCAGAAATAATGGATTTGGCAGCTGTGAAACGCCTTCCAACCCGATCTCTAAAGGCCTATCGGCAGGGCGCTGATGCCCAGCAGTTGTTGATGGGTATCCCGGACTTACCCGAAGGGAAAAAGCGAAGAAATGCCATCAAAAAGACCCAGAAAATCTTGCAAAAAGCCCTGAAAGAAGACCCCGATTATGCAGCCGCACAGGCCATGGAGGGCACCCTTCAGATCCTCCAGAACAACCCCCAGGCCGCAGCATTGGCCTATGAGCAGTCTGCCAAATTAGACCTCGATTATGCCATGCCCCGCTACGGCCTGGTCGATTTGGCCTTCCAAAATGAAAACCTGCCCGCCGCTGCCCAGGCCCTCGAAGACCTCATCCAGGCCGTCCCCTGGGACGACGAAGCCCACCACCTCAGGGGAAGGGTTTACAACTTACTTCAAGACCCTCAAAAAGCCCTTTCGGCCTTTGAACGGGCCCTGGAACTATACCCCAACCGGCCGGAGACCTACTACGAGGCGGGCAAACTGTACCTGGCCCAAAACCAAACCGAAGCCGCCATTCAGGCCCTCACTCAAGCCACAACGCGCATCCCGGGAGACGGCCTTTATCAAACCGCCCTGGCCGAGGCCTATGTTGCGGGAAACCGGTTGGAGGAGGCCCAGAAAACCCTAAATTTTGCCGCCTCTGTAAACAATCAAAATCCCGAAGTCCTTTTCGTACAAGGCAAACTCCATCTAAAAACCAACCACCTGGACCGGGCCATTTCTAGCTTGGAACAGGCCATCCAAATCTCTCCCGAACGGGGCGACATACGCGCCTCTTTGGGCAAAGCATTTGCCGCACAGGGGCGCCAGCAAGACGCCCTGGATGCCTTCCAGAAAGCCCTATCTTTAAATGCCAGCCTGCCCGATCTGGCCAGCCACCTGGGCACAACGCTGGAAACCCTGGGCCAGCAAAGCGAGGCCGAAGCAGTCTACCGGCAAACCCTGAAACAAGCACCCGAACGAGTCGATATCCGTCTTCGCCTGGTCAAACACCTCTTGCAGGCCGGACAACAAACCCAGGCACTGGAAACCCTGCAAAAGGGCGTCGAAACACATCCCAACAACGGCTCGGTTCACCTCCTGTTGGCCGAATTGTACCACGCTCGACACCGCACCGATCTGGCCATTCACCATTTCGAACAGGCCCTGGCTTTCCAAACCGACATACCCGAAACCGCCGCCAGGCTGGGCAAGCTCTATCTGGAAGAAGGGCGTGCAGAACAGGCCCGAACGGCCTTTCAAAAAGCCCTGAATGCGGGGGCCCACCATCCCGACTTATATGCCGATCTCGGTGCTTCCGAAGAAATGTTGGGAAATTTAAGAGCGGCCCAATCCGCCTATCGAAACGCCCTCAAAGCCAGTCCCGACCATCCCGAGGCCCTCTCAGGCGCTGCCCGGATGGCCAAAGCGCTTCGACCCCCAACTCCCCCACCCAGTGCCGAAACCTATGCCCGCCGGGGGAGAGACCATCTGGCTATCGGCAATCTGGAACAGGCTCAAGACGCGTTTGAAAACGCATTGCGTCTCGATTCCAGCCGGGCCGGTCTCTGGAATGACCTGGGCACAATCCAGGCCCGCCAGGGAGACCTGGAACGTGCAGAAGAGGCATTCAAAAAAGCCGGGAACATCGATCCAAACACCCCGGAAAGCACGTACAACCTCGGACGCCTCTATGCCGACCTGGGACGCCTGGTAGATGCCGAGCGAGCCTATCGAGAAGCCCTGCAAAAAGACCCGGACTTTCTACCTGCCCAGATAAACCTGGGGTCTACCTACCTGGCAATGGGCGACAATCGAAGGGCAGTGGCAGTTCTGGAAAATGCCCGGCAAAAAGACCCCCAAAATGCCGACCTGGACCTCAACCTGGGCAATGCTTATCTTTCCATGGGCAATCTGGAGGCCGCCGAAACAGCCTATCGGAAAGCCCGCGGGAAAAGCGATGAACCCGCAAAAGCCACCATCGGTTTGGGAAATCTGGCCCTGGCCCGAGGCGATACCACCATTGCCATCGGTCTCTACCGCCAGGCCGCAACACAAGACCCCACTTCCGGCACCCCCCACATCAACCTGGGTTCCCTTTTCCTCTCCTGGGGCGATCTGGAAGCCGCCCTCCAAGAATACCAGACCGCGCTCGAACTGGCACCCGAAGATCCCGCCGTCTACACCAATCTTGCCGTGCTCTATTTTCAATCGGAACAATACAACGAAGCCCTGATGTATTGCCAAACCCTTTCACAAAAAGACCCCAACTCATTCTATGCCCCCTTTCTCACCGGCCTGATTGCCCAAACCCAGGGTGCCTACGATCAAGCCCTGGAAGCCTATCAGAAGGCCCTGAACCTCCGGGCCGACCACCCCGATATTCATCAAGGTCTGGCCGCAACCCAGGAGGCACTGGGCAATGCAGAAGAAGCCATTCGACACTGGGAACACTGGCTGGATCTGGTTCGAGAAAACCCCGCTTATCAGCAAGAAGCCGAACAGATTACCAAACGCCTCCAACAACTGATCGCCTCACCCCACCTCACCCCACTCCCAAAAGGGAATCAAGGAGGCAAGCCCATTTCCTCTTCCGGATTTTAACGCTCCAATAGGAGACAGCTTCCAGGTCGGCTCAATGGACAGAATGGTCCAAACAAAACGCCCGTCCGATTTTAATCGGACGGGCGTTTGTTTTTAGGATATAAGCGATCGAGCTTTGTTCCCGGCTTTAATCCAGAAAGGCCAACAGCGCATTTAAGGCCCGGTGAATCTCTTTGAAATATTGATTCTCCCGCAACCCGCGCAACGGCTCCCAGGCCGTCACATCGAAGGTCTGCGGATCGAAGTCGACCGGGTCGTGCCGAAAAGCCACGCCCAAACTGGCAATCCGTCCTTCGTCCTTTCCGGTATCCACATACCCTCTCACAATATCGCCAAGAATCGAGAAGGACGCCGGTATCTGGGGCCGATAAGCTTCTACTTCATTGGGGAAATACAGTCGGGGATAAAAGTGCAACAGCACACTGGTATCCAAAAGTCGGGCCTTCAAATCTTCCGGGTCTTCCGGAACCGCATCTTCGCCCAGCAAATAGGTTTCTAAAATGGGACTGTTTTGCAATCCCACACCGCCCACGCAGAAGTCCCGCACCACCACCGGCAGCCCGGTCTGCTTCTGGATCACACCCTTGGGTCGCAGCGTCAACGTTTCCAGACCACACTTGTGAACCCGACACGACCATCGGTAGTGTACATCACACCCCTGCAACAAACTCCGTTCCACAAATCGGATCAAGAGTACATTACCTTCCTGCAATCGGTCCGGACTTTTTCGGACAAGCCGCTTTCCCTGTTGGGGATTGCGCAGATGAATTTGAGTACCTTTTGTTTCTCCCTTTAATCCCAGCACACGCGTAGTTCCCAGATCTTGCAGTCCTGTTGCACCTGCACGGGTATCCCTTACCACACGCGTTATGTGAACCTCCCGCAAATGGTCGGGGTTTGCGCGTAATATATTGTGGAAAAATGCCGTCAGTTGTTCGGCAGAAGTATCTTCTTGAAGTCCTTCCGGAAGGGCTTGATCGCCAGGATAAGAAATGACTTTGGGCAAATTTTTGTGCGCAAGCCCGTTTAATTTCACCCGTTCCACAAACAGATCAAACCGAAAATACGGAAACACCTGTGGGCCACCGACACCCCGGATATGGGAAAATCGCAACGTGCCCCGATGGTCGTTTTTATGCAGATTTCCCAGGGGCATCAATTTGTACCCCACAGGCGCTTGTGGGTCCAGGGCATCCTTCAACCGGTCTGAAAAACGAACCCGTTGGATCACGGTGCAATCCAGCGAATAGGGAGCGCTTTGATGTTGCATTCGAAAATGCAACACTTCTCCCCGCCCCAAAAGCGGCAGATCGTCGTCCTTAAAATTGGAAGGTGGGACCATGTAAAATGCCCCGTCACGCACAAAAAGGTGCTCTTCCTTGCAAAAAAACATCACCGGCCCTACTTCGTCGCACACCTCTTTTCCATCGGCCGTACGAATCAGTGTACAGAGCCCCGATCGGGTACCTATTTGTTTCAATCGGGCAAGTGCAGGATGAATATTGCCTTTACCCGAGCTGGTTTTTTTGAATAATTTGGCAAGCATAGGTCTCTACCTTGTATTCAGGGTGGGATGTATTCCGGGAAAAACCCAGAACTATATGATGTATCTTAATACCATATATAGATTATATCGGCAGCTTTTATCGGAAGATAAGCCCAAAGTTGCACAAATGGACTTTTCCACCCTGCATATCTGCAAGCCCTATGCCATTTTCAACCTAATTACCCAAATCAAATATTTACAATATTTTAAATTGATTAAATTTCCACAAGCTTGAACGAACAAAGGAAAAATATTCCGCTCTTAGGCACAAAAAAACGCCTGTGGCATTCCCCACAGGCGTTTTTCCAATCCTGCAAACCATCCACTTATGCCCCACTCATCGCTTTGCTCAAAATATCCGATGTGCCCGGCCGCATAATCCTGGGATCTACGGCCTCCCCTTTCAAAAGCGTCTCCCGGACCTGCGATCCAGATATAAATACAGGAGCTTCATCTTTGTGATTTTCCATCAAGTCCACACGCCCCATCGACTCATAATAGGCCGCAAAACCCACTTTCAAGGGCCGAATTTGCAACTCCCCATTCAGGTTCTCGAAAATCTCCTGGGCGTCGAAATCTCCCCAAATGGCCTCCCCATCGTGATAGGGCGCGTCGGCGTGCTTGCGACCAATAATAATATCTGTAAACCCGTAGTTCTGGCGATAAATCGCGTGCATCACCGCTTCTCTGGGCCCTCCGTAGAACATCTTGATATCCAATCCCAGAAGCATCACCCGATCCGAAACCGATTCCCCCCTGCTTTGCCAGAGTGACCCATCGCTATCCCCTTCGCCCAATCCCCGTGCTTCAATCAGTGCCTCATACGTTTGCATCCGAATCTCTGCACTCACATCGTCCGACTTGGTCTCGCCCACCAGCGGGTTTAAACACGCACCCGCATTGTAGCCCTGTTGAAGCAATGTCTCCAACCCATAAACGAGCGCATACTCGTGGGCCCGGTGCAAGGCATTGCGCGTCTGAAAAGCCACCACCCGCTCCCAGCCCGTTTCCAACAGCAGCCGACGCACCTCCAGAGGCGATTTCACATACTGCCCGAAATGCGGATTCTTTGGCTGGGGCAATGCCCGAATGCGGCCGCCCACAAGATGCGTTTTATCGCCATCCCCTTGGAGCACCATATCCCCACCGGGATGATCCGTCCGGTCGGTCAGATAAACACTTTTCAAATAGCGCTCCTTGTCCCATGCATATACATCGTTGATCTCCAAAGACCCCACCGGGTCTCCCGACGAATGGACCAGAGCCACTTCCTGACCGGCCGAAAGTGTCGAAGCCAATCTCTCCGACACCGGAAAAGCCAGTGGAATGGTCCAGGCATACAATTGCCCATTGGATTCGATCACACCCTCGTCCAGCACCCGGTGATAGGTCTGCGAGTCCATCGGACCGGTCAACGGACTCAGGACCCCGTCTCCAAACCGGTAGACCGAAGAGAGATCGGCATCGCTGACCGGAACCGAAACCCACTCGGATGCTTTTTTTCTAAAATCTGCAATCTCACCTTCTGGAACCGTGCAATCTACTATCACCGAAAGCCCCCCATGAGGGGGGATTAAACCAAGTTCGACAGTCGTTTCGGCCATTTCAAAAACCTCCAACATGATTTATAATATTGTTGATTAACAAAGTAATGAATATACTCTCTTGCTTTGATTTGTCAAGTTTTTCAGGACAAAAAAAACCAGGATACATCTCCTGGATCCTGACCACCATTCACTTAATGGGGACAATTCAAGCCCGTTATCGAACCGTCCATCCCTAAAACTTCTGCGGAACCGTAAACGTAAAGGTGCTGCCAACTCCCTCTTCGCTTTCCACCCAGATCTGCCCCCCGTGCAACTCCACCAGCCGACGGGTCAGCGCCAACCCCAACCCGGTCCCTTCATAGCGCCGCGAATAGGTCTCTTCCACCTGGCGAAATTCGGAAAAAATAAGCTCCTGATGTTCCTTCTTGATCCCGATTCCCGTATCCACAATCGCCAGTTCAACCGTGCCATCCTCCCGACGGGCAGCCAGAATATCGACCCTGCCCTTCTCGGGCGTAAATTTGATGGCGTTGGAAAGCAAATTGTACAGAATCTGGCTAAACCGATCTTCGTCGGCCATAATCAACCCCAGATCCGGATCGATATCGTGCGTGATCTCGATCTGCTTGTTGTGTGCCAAAGGACGCACCACCTCGGTCACCCGCACCATGCATTCTTGCACCACAAATTCGCTTAAGGCCAGCTGCATCACCCCCGACTCGACCTTGGCCAGATCCAGAATCTCGTTGATCAACTTCAACAAATGCCGGCTGCTGGTCAAAATGTTGTTCACATACCGACTTTGCTTCTCGTTCAATCCCCCAAATGTCTGATCTTCCAGGATCTCCGAAAACCCGATCACCGCATTTAAAGGGGTACGCAGCTCGTGTGACATGTGGGCCAAAAACTGGGATTTCATCTGGCTGGATTTCCGAATCTCTTCGTTGGCCAGTTGCAAATCCTTGTTGGCCCCTTGCAGCTCTTCCGTGGCCCGATTCACCTCTTCTTCCAGGACCACGCTCTGCTGCTGCATATCGTCAAAGACCTGCACGTTGTTCAGCGCAATCGCCACCTGATCGGTAATAATGGTCATCAAATGAGAATCTTCCACACTAAATGCATTGTTCAGGGGATGGCTCATATTCACAACCCCCACCACCACATTGTCGATCACCAGAGGCAGACACAACAAAGACCCTATCGTCAAATCCGATCCGGAGATAAACTGCGCCCCCTCAGGTAAATTGGGCAACAACACCGGCTTTCCATCGCTGTCCAGTTCCGGATAGAGCCGCACCACCTCGCCCACCGACGTATCGGGAATGGCAATGGGTTCGCCGCGTTCGGCCACCCATCCGGCAATGCCTTCACCAAGCTTGAAAGTGCGCACCGATCCACCACTGGTGTGATAAAAACTGATTTCCGTATCCTGCTGCCCCCGCGCAGCACGCACCGTCAAATAGATTTCGTTGGTATTGCGATTCAACAGCATTAGCGAGCAGTTTTCGGCATTGGTCTCGGTGATGATGGTATCGAGGATCACTTCAAACACCTTCCGGACATCTCGGGTATATTTCAGCGACTCTCCGATCCGGCGCACCGCCGACAATTCTCGAACCTTTTCCTCAAACCGCTGAGTCGTCTTGTACAGCTCCTTGACATACAAATCACGCTGGGCCACCGCTCGGGTCAGCTCTTCTTGCAGCCGTTGTGCCTTGATCGCTTCGCTCATCATAAGACAACCCTCGGGTCATGAAAAAACCCTGTCAGAAGCGTGCTTTTACCCGCCCGACAGGGAACATACTCCAATCACCACCCGCACGTCTCGTAAGATGGAAGGTAAGGAACGGGCACAATGGATACCCGCCCCCTGATCCTTGCATGTTTATCCACTTAAATAGCTGAGAAACTCGTTGATCTGATCCCGCTCGCCTTCCAGATCGCCCTCAATCTTGCTAATCTGGTCGTTTGTCAATTTGAGATCGGAAGCCACCATGTCGCTGGGGGCTGCAATATCTGTTTCATAACACAGCCCAATGCCCGCACGTTTGGTCAAAATATTGGCCAGGTGCACAATCACGGCCTCTTTCACAAATTCCTCTTCGGCGGCCAGCAGATTGTGATGGGCGGCAATGGGAGTCACCAGAATCTCTGGAAACTTCCACCGGACAGCCAGCCAGGCGCCGACCTCGGCATGGTCGATGTTCAAAATATCTGTTTCCGCTTCCAGGGCCGGGCGTTCTTCCTCCACCATTTCTTTGACCACCTCGGAATATTGCTCGGAAAAATACGTATCCAAAATGATCTTGCCCAGATCGTGGAGCAGTCCGGCAACAAAAAAAGTTCCCGAATCCCGATATCCCAATTCTTTGGCAATCAGCCGGGAGGCGGTGCCACACCCAATCGAATGAATCCAGAAAGCTTCCCGGTCGAAGCTCACATCGCCTTCGTTTCTCGACAACGACTCAAAAACCGAGACCGAAAGGGCAAGGCTTCGCACCGTATCGAACCCCAGGACCACAACGGCCTGCGGAATGGTGGTAATCCGCCTGGAAAACCCATAAAACGCCGAGTTGGCCAGGTTGAGCACTTTGGCCGACACAGACATATCTCGGGCCACCAGTCCGGCCAGTTCGTTGGCACTGGATCCCGAATCGTCTGCCACCTCCAAAATCCGACTGACAATTACAGGCAGGGTGGGCAAATTCCTAATATTTCTGATCCCCAGTCTGATATCTTCACGGTCCATCCAAAACTCCCATTTGTTTTATCCCTGCCCCTGCCAATTTGGGCCGTACACTCTCCCGACAATCTAAAAATAAAGTGCGCCCACAAGGAATCGAACCTTGAACCTACTGATTAAGAGTCAGTTGCTCTGCCAGTTGAGCTATGGGCGCACCCCGTTTTATCATCGTTAAAAAACCAGTACATCAGCACGAGGCCAAAGCCCCACCTGAAAAAAAAGAATGTAAAGAACAGGTTTCCCTTTGTCAAGTGTTTATCAAATTAAAAATCAAATACCTTTAGTACGGTTTTTTTGTCCCTTCCAGAGCCGTAATTTCGCTATCCAGCTCGGTTTGCCGCACCTCCAATTCAGCAAGTTCTCGATCCAAAACCTCGACTTTCTGTTCGGCCTCTTCACTCAATTTGGCAACCTTTTTGATTTCATCCTCGTGCCGAGAACGAATCTCCCGAATTCTCTGGAATTTAGGCGCAACCTGAGACCGCTGGTTGTTGAAATCCACCAGCATCTGAAAAAAAAAGAACACACAAGCAAACGTGATGGCCCCAAAAATATAATCAATCGAAAATTCCACATCTAGCTCCTGCGCGTATAATTCAGAAAAATCTATCTCTTCTTGCCTTCCGCAAGATACGTTCCACTTCGCCCGCCCCGCTTTTCCAACAGCCGGATTTTACCAATCACCATTCCTTTGTCCACAGCTTTGCACATATCATAAACAGTCAACAGGGCGGCACTCACAGCCGTAAATGCCTCCATCTCAACACCCGTCCGATCGGACACCCGAACCGAGGCAGTCGCCTCAATGCGGTCTTCCTTCACCACAAACTGGAGGTCCACACCCGTAATCGCAATCGGATGACACAGAGGAATCCATTCCGAAGTCCGCTTGGCCGCCATAATGCCCGCAATTCGGGCCGTTTCCAGCACATTGCCCTTGGGCATCTCGCCGATCGTGATCAGTCGAACCGTCTCAGACCGCATCGCAATCTCCCCGCCCACCACTGCAGCTCGATCCGTCACCGCCTTCTCCGTCACATCCACCATCCGTACAGCGCCTTCATCGTCGATATGCGTCAGTTTGGACATCACACCCCTACCATCCTTCCAACAAAATCACATCCACTTCGGAACCGGCTTCCACAAATTCCACTTCTGCATCCACGACAAACAAACCATTGGCTCGGGCAAGCGAAAACAGATCGGCCGACCCGTGGTGCCCCACCCAGTGCGTCTTCCAACTTGCCCCTTGTTTCTCACTTTTGCACGGCACAAACTGTTTTCGACCCGGCGTCTGGCGAAAATCTGCTTCCAGGGTCGCCTTCACGGTTGGATGATGCAGCGGTGACATCTGTTGCATTTTGCGCAAAGCCGGGCGGACCAAAAGCTCCATCCCCACAACCGAAGACACCGGGTTGCCGGGCAGTCCAAAGATCAACTTTTGACCCCGTACGCCAAAGGTCAGCGGTTTCCCGGGCTTCATTCGAATCCGGTCGAACAAGACCTCCACGCCACAGTCCACCATCGCCCCCTGAACCAGATCGTATATACCGGCAGAAACCCCACCCGATAACGTCAGAATATCACAGGTATCCAACCCTTCGGAAATCACCTGCTTCAGGGCTTCCTCGCTGTCTTCCACAATCCCCAGATACCGGGTTGCCGCTCCTGCTTGCAGCGCCTGAGAAGTCATCGAAGACCCGTTGCTGTTCCGAATCTGTCCGGGTTCGGGTTTGTTAGCAGGTTCCACCACTTCGCTTCCGGTGGCAACCACGCCCACAACCGGCTGGCGATAAACCGGCACCCGAACCGCCCCAACCGCCGCCAGAATACCGATCTCTGGAGGCCGAATCATCGTACCAGCTGTCAATACCGTCTGATCCACGCGGACGTCTTCTCCCAAAGAGGCGATATTCCCGCCTGTCTCCGTCACATCCAGCACCTTCACCCTGCCATTTTCCGTCACCGTATCTTCCACCATCACCACCGTGTCGGCCCCCTCCGGCACCGGGGCCCCCGTCATAATCCGGGAAGCCTGACCCAAAGCAATTGCTTTTTGAGGCACCGTCCCTGCCGGGATCTCTTCGACAACCTCAAGCACGGCAGGATCTGCCTGCGAAGCCCGAGCGATGTCCTGTCCTACCACCGCATACCCATCCATGGTCGCCTTATCAAAAGGCGGCATGTTGATATCCGACCGAATATCCTGGGCCAGCGTTCGCCCCAGGGATTCCATCAAGTCGACGCTTGTCACCTCAACCGTTGACGTGTTTTCCAGCACAATGCGAATCGCATCGTCCATTTCAATCATGTCCATAATCCCATCCTGTCTGTTCCAGAGTTGGCATCATATCTTTAATATATAAAAACTTGCCCCGAATGTCACGTTTCGAAGACAGGTAATTTTTTATGAATTGACATTCCACCTTTTCATTTTATCTTGGGGTATGATATCGATTGAACCCATTCATATCGTCTTGTACTGATCCAGAAACGGGTAGCGTTCTTGCCCATCAAGACGATACTGTATTTTGCCCCGGAGACAAATCGCTTGAATCGTCCTGACAACATCCTGGAACAGCCCCTCGCAGTCCAACCTTCCTCTTTTGAGGACGACGAAATCGACCTTTTCGATTATGTCGAACAGCTTGCCCGACGCCGCTGGCTGATCCTTTGCATCACCTGCCTGTTTGGCCTTTCTGGCCTCCTGCGCGATCTCCTCTCTTCTCAACCCGAACGCTTCCAGGCCGAAGCCACCTTCATGCCTGAAGTCAACCCCGGCCTTTTAAACCTGCAGTTCTACCAGAACCTTCAGGTCGATATCTCCCGCCTCGACCGTTTAAACGCATTGTTGGCCGGAAAACTGACCGGAATCCTGAAAAGCTTCCCGCTCAACCGGAAGGTAATTCAAAAAACATACACCTACACACTGAACGGCCAGGAACAGACCACCGACCTCCTGAGTTATTTTGAAGTCAAAACATTCCCCGCAGCCTTTAAATCGATACAGAACAGCATCGAATTTAAACCCGATAGTGGTCTGATCACCATCATCGTACAGACTCGATCTCCCGAACTTTCCGCCGCCATTGCCAATGAATTTATCCACCAGTTGATCGCCTACCAACAGGAGAAATACCGGGCACAATTTCAGCAACAACTCGACGTCCTCAAAGCACGTCAGGACGAACTCCTGAAACCCCTGGAACAGGCCGAGGCCGACCTGACTGAATTTCAGATGCGCAACCGCAACCTGAGCCTGGGAACCGGGATTACCCTATTTCTCACACCCGATCAGTCCATCCAATATCTCCGGCTCAAGCGCAAAGTCGAGATCCGCACTTCCCTTCTGACCACCGTCCTGAACGAGTATGAAGTGGCCCAGCTGGCGTCTCGAAAAGTCGTCAACGACATCGAGATCCTCAGCCAGGCCGAAATCCCCGAATTTAGTATACCTCCCACCCTTCGCACAAATACCGTG
>JAPUJS010000542.1 GCA_027296045.1 bacterium
ATCAAAACCTGCCCTGAAGCATCCACGACACGAACCCGACCGTTTGCAGTCATTTCAAATGTTTTATCGTGAGATCCGTATTCCTCTGCCTTTTGGGCCATCAGCCCCACATTTGAAACATTGCCCATTGTGGTCACATCAAAGGCACCGTGTTCTTTATGAAAAGTGATCGTCTCTTGATAGATACCTGCATAACAGCGATCAGGTATGGTGTACTTTGGATCGTGAAGCGCGCCGTCCGGCCCCCACATTTTCCCAGATTCACGAATGGAAGCAGGCATCGACGCATCAATAATTATATCACTGGGCACATGTAAATTTGTAATGCCATGATCTGAGTTGACCATCGCAAGTTCAGGGCGATTCTCATAACAAGCGACAATGTCCCCTTCAATTTCTGCCCGTTGCGCTTCTGGCAAACTCTTGATTTTTGCATACACTTCACCAAGACCATTATTGGGATCGATGCCGAGTTCATCAAACACAGCAGCATGTTTTTCAAACACATCTTTGTAATAAACAGAAACGGCATGACCAAACAGGATCGGATCTGAAACTTTCATCATGGTGGCTTTGAGATGCAGTGAAAATAACACACCTTTCTTTTTCGCGTCTTCGATTTGCACCTCATAAAATTCGCGTAAAGCGCGACAACTCATAACGGATGCATCAATAACTTCGCCAGCTTCAAGCGCTGTCTCCGCTTTAAGAACCGTTGTATTCCCATCTTCATCTACAAACTCAATCACAACATCAACAGCTTCTGCCATGACAACAGATTGCTCACTGGAGTAGAAATCGCCATCACTCATATGCGCCACATGTGACTTTGAATCTGCGCGCCATTCGCCCATCGGGTGAGGGTTGTTTTGAGCATACTCTTTGACTGCCGATGCCACCCTGCGATCTGAGTTCCCTTCCCGTAAAACAGGATTCACAGCACTTCCCAAAACCTTTGCATACCTGTCCTTAATCTCCTGCTCTGCCTCGGTTGTCGCCTCCTCTGGATAGTCCGGGAGATCATATCCTTTTGCCTGAAGTTCTTTGATTGCAGCGGTCAACTGGGGGATTGAAGCACTGATATTGGGTAGCTTAATAATATTGGCTTCCGGTGTTTTTGCCAGCTCACCCAATTCTGTCAACGCATCAGATTGTCTTTGGCTCTCCGTTAGATTTTCTGGAAAGTTGGCAATGATCCTGCCCACCAAAGAGATATTTTTCGTTTCAACCACAATACCAGCTGCTTCTGTGAATATTTTAATAATAGGAAGGAAAGAGTACGTCGCCAATGCGGGTGCTTCATCTGTTTCCGTGTAAATAATCTTTGGTGTTGGTGTCATTAAATTCCCTAATTTTTTTGGCAAAATCGCCAGGACCTGAGTAAACTACGGATGATATTCGGTGTCAGTCATGCTCTGCTCTAAAGCCTGTCACCCTGAGCCCTTCGCTCTGTGCCTGAAGCTGCATATATTGGGACGCGGGGACACAGAAGTGCCCGCACAATCGTCTAAAAACTAGTTAGAAATAATATCCAATATTGATGTTGAAACGAGCGTCCCACTCGACGCCGTCGATGCCTCTGGCCAGGGCATGTGTCCATTGACGACCAATCCAGGGATGGTTCTTGCCCAACGCATAATCGATCAGGGTATAGACTTTTCCGGCGGTCACCATCACGCCAAAAATTTGGTTCTGAGAGTCCGCAAACGATGATGACTCTTTGTCAAAGTACGAATAATCATCATAAAACGTAAGCTTAGAAACGGGCCCCCAGGCCACATCAATGCCGTAACTGATACCCAGGAGATACATCTCGCCTCTGGTGGCGACAAGATAAGCCGCGTTAAAGGCCGCCATGGACACGACCGGAGAGCCTGCACCTGCGGGTGAATCCGGGTTAAACGCGTAGCGAATGTACTCAACCTTCAAGTTGGCATTCCCGTGGTTCACATTCGCGTGGGTGGCAAATGCCCACTGCGCTCCATTGTTGCGGGTGCTCGAATTGTAGAGCTGTCCCCACTGACCGGAGACGCCGATCTCTGTATTGCCAACCTTTTTGAATATCTGGACATTAAACTGGTTCACTTCTTCGTTATATTGGTCAACGCGCAACCCATCAATCTCCTTCGTTGTTACGATATCGTAGGAGAACCGCCTGAAGTCAGTAGCAGAGGCATCCGCGTTTTTGTAGAAGGCCAAGAGCCACTTCCACGATCCGGATTGATGCGAGAATTTGATGCCGGCATCATAATCGTCTTCAAAGCCCAGGTAAAATGGAATCTGGGCAAACCAACTGTTGGATGCAAGTGGCGTGATGCCAAAGGGGACCTGGTGGATCCCGATCTGTAGTCGTGTTGCTTCGGTGAAATCGTACGCAATCCAACCGTGATGCAATAGCATGCCTCCGAATGCATCCGTGTAGAAGCGGGGCTCAAGAGAGAATGCGATGCCTTTGTAACTGCCGTCCATCGCGATGCGAACCTGATCGAAGGCAAACCCGCCCTTCCTGTCGCGATTCAACTTGTCCCAATCTGTATAGAAATAGGTATAGCGCAAAGCACCGCCGATCTTGAAACCCGGGGTGGACACGCTACGAAGTGTTGGTGCCAGTCCTTCCTGGACAGATTGATTTTCTGAAGAGTAGTCTTTATTTTGAATATTTTTTGTAGGGGCTTGGGGTTTGGAGCGACCTGGGAGTGCTTCACCTTGTGCGTCTGATTCGGTCCGCGCATCTGATTCCGCAGGAGGCAAGGTGCCTGAAGATAGGACTTCCTGTTGATCTGGTTCTGTGTGCACTTGACTTAATAATTCTACTGTATCGCCATAAATGACGGATTGCTTTTGTTCCACAATTTCGGCGCGAGATACATATCCCAAAACATAATTAACCCTGAGAATTGCCACTTCCAAAATCTCATCTTCAGATTTTTTCGACCCTGGATATTTGCTTTTTTGTTTTGAGCGAAATACCTGGAAAATATTACCTACCTCAATTCCATGTTTCTGCCCAAGATTAATGATGATTTTGTCCTGTTTGACAAAAGTAACGCGTCCGCTCAGTCTTCCCTCCTCAGCAGGGCTTTGAACACAGAGGAGCAGTAAGATCAATAGGGTGGTTAATCTAAACATTGCTGTGATCCTTAGAGTCCATAAAAAATGACCCGGAAAGCTTGGGTGACCCAGATTTTCTTTTTTGATAATCATCCACAAAAATTCGGTCTTTTGATTGCTTATAAATTGCACTGCCTCTTCTATTGAATAATCTCCAGTACCCCACGAAAAGCGATCAGGGCCCGAAACCGGCGACCTGAATCCTCCGCCGTAGGAGCGAGGGTCCCTCCCCCCCGCTTTCAGGCCTTTCAGCCAGGATCTCGTGATAAACTGAAATTATTGAAATTAAATACAATACACAACATATTATTTTAATTCGGTATTGAACTTGTCGAATTTTTCAAATACCTTCATGAAAATAACATTCACGAATCAGTAGCAGAAACCGTGTGATGAAGGGCCTATCTCCGAATGTCCGCTCCATTTAGTGTTTGGGGGTCTTTGCCAGAAAAGTGCACAAATCGTCTGGCGTGTCCCAGATACCCTTTCCGAGTGATGAGGCTCAGGGCAAATTGCTAAAGTTCTGGCCATGAATGCCGATCATCAGAATAGGAGATTTATGTGCAGCGCTTGAGATTTTCTGTTTATGGTGTTCAAAATGGCCTTCAAACGCACTTTTTTCCCCACACTGACCCTGACTTTTTTGCTGGTCGGATTTTGTGTGTATCTGGCGATGCAACCGGTCGAGGTAACGGCCCGGCCTGAATTGCCCGAACGACAGGAGATTGCTCTGGTCTCTTATCTTGAGGGTCGAGTGGAAGCCCGGAGGCCCGGTGGCAAAACCTGGATGCGGCTCCGGCGGGGCGATCGTTTGGTGGCCAACGAAGTGATTCGAACGGGAGAGGATGGCCGGGTTGAACTTACCCTGAACCACCCCCAAGGGCGTTTGCGACTGGATCGGGGGACCGTCATGGTATTGCAGGGGGTTCAAAAGGGGGTCCGGTCTGTTGCGACAGGAGGGTGGATCGAAACGGGAAGTGTGTGGGCGGCTCTTTCCCCTATTCGGTCTTTGTCAAAGCCTTTTGTGCTGGATACGCCTACGATTCGGACTGCCGCCAAAGGCACGGTGTATCGGGTCCATGTGAAAGGCGAGGGCTGGGTCCGGGTTGCGGTGTATGAGGGGGTTGTTGAAACCGGCTTTTTGCAGAAAGACGCAGCACCGGAGGGGTGGGCAGGGATGAAGGAGGTTCTGGTTGGGCAGGCGTTGCGATTTGCTCCCAGGACGACACCCGTGTTAGAGAAGATTGATTTGAGAGCAGATTGGAGCGATGGGTGGCAGCATTGGGCGATCGATCTGGTCGAGGCACCTCAAGTGGAGCACCAGGCGGCTGTTCGGAAGGCCCTGATTCGGAAATTGAACGATCTTAATCCCGACTTATATTTGTCTGTAGAGGTTGAATTGAAGGGGCTGGAAGATCAGATGGTTTTTCAGCCCGATCAAGCCCGGATTCGCAAGATCAAGATTCGGTCGGAGACCTGGGACAGCTTGAAGGCGGGAAATAAGGTCGATATTTTGAATGCGACCTTTACGATATTGAAGCAGAGATATCCCAATATTACCCGGTCGGTGATTCTGGAGTTCGACGACGGACGACCCGATCTGGAATTGCGGTATGCGATGGGCTTGAAAGGGTAATAAAGCCGTCCCATTCAACATTCTAACCTCCTTCCACACTTAAAGTTGCAAGATCCCATGGGGTTGGGTATCTTTAAACTTAGGTGTGGATTTTTTTTTGCCCAGACCTTAACGGTTAAGCGTGCCTTTTTTTTGGAACACTCCTTCTTTCTTTTTTTCCTTTCAGGAAAAATGTGCAAAATTTCTTGATTCCTATACATTTGTTCAGTATAATTGCACAGGGTATAGGTTTTGGGCTTGCCGTGTGATGGTATACCCCAATTGGATAGGTTTTATTTGTGAAAAAAAGTAACCTTTCTTGTATTTGGCGTGTCTTAATAATGTACCGAGGTTTTTGTTGGAAAAGTCTTCGATTTTTGCGAAACCTATCCGTTTCTCAGCGAGTCGAACTCTGTGATAATCATCGTGCATGAGGTTTGTATTGTAGCAAGTTGCTCAGATGCATCCAGGCGATTGATTGTGTGAGGATCGTAACTGTTTTTATATTTGGGATTTTCAGCCGAGGGTATTGCAAAATGTGTAGATTCAGGACCGAAGTCCTGTTGGGAATGTTGTTTGCCATCGTGATGTCATTCTCCCTGGTGGGATGTGGAGAAGGAGAAGGAGAAGCCGAGGGCACGGCTACGGCATCAGCCGATTCGACCCAGGCCGATTCGACCCAGGCCGATTCGACCAAGACGGCTGAAAAAGGGGATAAGAAGGGCGATGAAAAAAAGAAAGCGCCCGAAGGCGTTCCCGTCAAGGTGGCTCTGGTTGACAGGGGTAAAATCTCCGAACACGTGCTTTACAGCGCAACGGTGGAGGCCGAAGAGACCATTGATATATATGCCCAGGCGTCGGGGCTTGTAAGACGGGTGATTGCGGAAGAAGGAGACCGGGTCCGGGTGGGGCAGGTGATGGTGGAACTGGTGGACGATGAATTGAGATTGAATGAGGCCGAAGCCCGCCTGGCCTATGAAAATATGGACAATCAGTTGAAGCGAAAGCAGATGCTTTTCGACCGAAAGCTCCTGTCCCGGGAGGCATATGAAGACCTGAAGATCAATCGGGATCAGGCCGAGATTCGGTGGAAACGGGCGAAATTATCGCTTGACCATGCCCGTGTGCGGTCGCCAGTAGCCGGGATTGTGTCGAAGCGGAGTGTGAAGCTGGGCGACCGGATTGGACAGAGCAACAAGCTTTATGAAGTGGTGGATATGCGCAATCTGATTGCCCAGGTTCACGTGCCCGGTCAGGGGATGCGGCACTTGAATGTGGGCCAGAAGGCGCTGGTGACGACGGATTTTATTCCGGATACCGCATTTTCTGGGCGAATTATTCGGATCAGTCCGGTGGTAGATCCAGGCAGTGGGACGTTCAAAGTCACGCTTGCCATCGAGGCCAAAGAGGGCGGGTTGCGTCCCGGGATGTTTGTGAATACCCACATTGTGACGGCCA
This sequence comes from bacterium, assembly GCA_027296045.1. Lineage (GTDB taxonomy): Bacteria > Latescibacterota > UBA2968 > UBA2968 > UBA2968 > JAPUJS01. Next base: position 6,185 of record JAPUJS010000542.1, read on the forward strand.
CCCACGAAGAGGCGGTGTTGGTGCCCAAACGGGCGGTGGTCTACGACGATGGTTTGCCCCACGTATTTGTCGTGCAAGATAGCACGGCCAGCAAGATTCAGTTTCAGATGGGATTTGATGATACCGAGCATGTAGAGGTCTTGTCGGGCGTCGATCAGGGAGACCAGATTGTGGTGGTGGGCCAGAATGGGTTAAAGGATAAGGCCAAGGTTCGCATCATTCCCGGCCCGGGGCTTCGGATTCCCGCCAAGCCGGATTCGACCGATGCGAAAAAAGAAAAAACGTCGTAAAAAGTTCCGGGTTCCGAGGTTTACAAATCCGGAACTCGAAACCCGGAGCTTTGGAACCTAACATGTCGGGTGTGAAAAAGCTTTCAACGTTCGAATCAGCGAATCACAACCTGGAAACAATTCCGGTTTGTGATTCGCTGATTTTTGTGAGGAAGGGATCCTTTATCTATGGCTTCTGACGAAAGCCGGTTTTCAAGGGCCGAGTTGTCCAAAACATTTGAGATCACCACCCAACGCCCGGTGGCCATTTTTATGGTGGTACTGGCCGTCGCGGTATTTGGATATGTATCGTATCAGCAGTTGCCGTTGAATATGATGCCGGATATTTCCTATCCGACGTTGACGGTCAGGACCGATTATCCGGATACGGCACCCGAGGAGGTGGAAAACCTGATCTCCCGGCAAATCGAGCAGCGTTTGGGCGTGGTGAGCAATCTGGTCGGGATTACATCGATTTCTCGGCCGGGGCTTTCAGACGTGATCCTGGAGTTTGCCTGGGACACGGATATGAACGATGCGGTGCAGACGGTTCGGGAAAATCTGGACCGCATCAATCTGCCGCGCGGAGTGAATCGACCGTTGATCTTGCGCTACGACCCCACCCAGGATCCGATTATGCGCGTGGGGCTTTATGGCAAGGCAGATCTGTATACTCTGCGGTTGATTGCCGAGGAAGAAATCAAACAGGGGCTGGAAGCCTTAAAGGGGGTGGCGGCTGCAAGGGTGAAGGGTGGGTTGGAAGAAGAGATTCGGGTGGAGATCAGCGAGCGTCAGCTGTCTTTGATGGGATTGGGTATCAACACTATCAGCCAGCGGTTGCGGGAAGAAAATGTGAATCTGGCCGGCGGGAGTTTGTTGGACGGACAGACGCAGTATCTGGTGCGCACGTTGAATGAGTTTCAGACCCTGGACGAAATTGCAGACCTGGTTGTGGAGGTTCGGGGTGGGGTGGAGATCCGGGTGAAGGATGTGGGGCGGGTCTATCGTACGCACAAGGAGCGGGAGATCATTACCCGGGTAAATGCCGTGGAGAGTGTGGAGATCGAGATTTTCAAGGAGGCCGACGCCAATATTGTGGCGACCGCCCAGCGTGTGCGAGACCGGTTGTTCGGCACGCCCGAACAGCTGGCCTATGCCGAGGAGTTAAAGGCCGGGAAGGTCAAAAAACCCGATCCCAAAAATCGAAAGGAGCAGGTGCAGCATTTTGTGAAGATGAAGGAGATGACGAGTTTTGTGGCGTTCACCCTTCCCGAAGGCATTTTGATGGAAATGCTGTCGGATCAGTCTATCTTTATTAAAAGTTCGGTGGACGAGGTGAAGCAAACGGCAATGGTGGGTGGGATTCTGGCGATTCTGGTCCTGTATATTTTCCTGCGCAATCTGACGCAAACGGGCATTGTGGGGCTGGCTATCCCCATTTCGATTATTGCCACCTTTGCCCCGATGAATATTTTCGGGGTGTCCCTCAATATTATGTCCCTGGGTGGACTGGCACTCGGGATCGGGATGCTGGTGGACAACGCGATTGTGGTATTGGAAAGCATTTTCCGGTGTCAAGAAGAAGGGGACGATATGATGACCGCCACCGTGCGGGGGACCAGTGAGGTGGGAGGCGCGGTGTTTGCATCGACGTTGACCACAGTGGCGGTATTTTTCCCCATTGTATTTGTAGAGGGTGTGGCGGGACAGATTTTTGGGGATATGGCGTTGACGGTGGTGTTTTCCCTGATGGCCTCCCTGGGGGTTGCCCTGTTTTTTATTCCGATGCTGGCATCCAGACGAATCCAGTTGGACACGGGAGGTGGGGGTTCAGACAAGGGTGAGGGCGATCGGGAGGAGAAGCCGGGTATGTTGGGAGAAATGGCCCAGTCGGAGATCTTGCAACTGGGGTCGATGGTTTCGCTGAGGGCTTTGATAGAAGCGCGGCAGGCAGGGGCGATAAGGATGGGGCCCCTGGTGTTGGGAGGGCTTAAGGCCTTTCCATGGGTGTTGTTCGAATGGGTTTGGCGGACGCTCTGGCTTCTGGGTTCGGCGGCCGTGATTGCGTTGAAGGCGGTGGGGATGATTGTGGCTGTGTTGTTGTTTTCCCCCCTTATAGGGCTGGTACAGAAGCTGCGTAAAAAATCAAGTTTTGCACAGGTGTGGCAGGGCATGTGCCACTGGTCTGAAGACCGGGACGTGTTCGGTCGGGGATTTGTACGGCTGATCTGGCCCGATCTGATGGGCTTTCAAACCCCCAAGTTTCTGGGCGATGATCTGGTCCATCAGCTTCCGTGGACGTGGCGATCGGTGAAGCGGCTGCCCGGGTGGGTGTGGCAGTCGACCTGGTTCAAGCGGGTGTTAAAAGTTTTACCCGGACTTCTGGGGGAAGTCGGCCTGTTGTTGTTATTCCTTTTGGGACCGGTATATTTCTTGTTGCGCTTTGTCATTTTCACGGCTCTTGCCCTGGTTGGCAAGGTGCTGGTGTTGTCGTTGATGCTAATTTTTTTGTTCGGACTGGCAGCCCTGGTGCTGCTGGCCATGATTGTGATTCCGTTTCTGGCCCCGGTTTTATACCTGTTTGAGGGCGGGTTTGAGGTGGTGCGGCAGTCTTATCCGCGCTTTATTCGCTGGGCACTGGCCAATCGGATGACGGTGATCATGATGGCGGTGGTCCCGTTTGCTCTGTGCTGGTGGGTGTTGTTGCCCAGGTTGGGTACAGAACTGATTCCTCAGGTGCACCAGGGCGAGTTTGATGTACATATTACCTTGCCTGTCGGCACGCCTCTGGCGTCGACCAATGACATGGTGAAGAATATTGAGCAGCGGATTCTGGAAGATGTTGAGGTTGCTCGGATTGCCTCTGCGGTGGGGGTGGATAAGACGGCGATTACCTCGTCGGACCAGGGCGAGCACACGGGCAAGGTGACGGTGGTGTTAACCGACATGGCCAATAGGGCGACGGATCGGGGTGCTTTGACCGAGTTTATCGAAGATGCGGTCAGCTTGCCGGGACGGATTTGGGGTGGGATTCGGGGCGAGAGTGTGCTGGCACAACGGGAAGATGCGCTTATGGGCCGGTTGCGCGGGCGGCTGGAGGATTTACCGCAGGTGAAGTCGGACTTTTCCCGGCCTGCCCTGTTTAGTTTTAAGACGCCGATTGAGGTGGAAATCCGCGGGTATGAATTGAATGTGTTGGCTGAGTTGGGGCGCGAAGTCGAGCGGACCCTGGCGGGTCTGCCCGGGCTTTACGACGTGCGGTCGAGTTTGCAACGCGGGAATCCCGAGGTGCAAATTGTGTACAATCGGGATGTGCTGGCCAAATACAATCTGAACGTGCGGCAGGTGGCTGATCTGGTGCGAGAAAAGGTGCAGGGACAAGTGGTGACGCGGTTTCGGGAGGCGGATCGACACATTGACGTGCTGGTGCGGGTGGACGAAGCCGACCGGGCGGGGGTGACGGATTTGCGGCGGCTTGTGGTGAATCCGACCGGTCGGGTGCCCATCCGGCTTTCGTCGGTGGCCGACATCCAGGTGCACGAAGGGCCCAGCGAGATCCGGCGGATCGACCAGCAGCGGGCGGTATTGATTTCGGCCAATGTGAGCGGGGTGGACCTGGGCACCATGACGGTGTTGATTCAGCAGGCACTGGAAAATATCGACGTACCGCAGGACGTGTCCTTTGTGATTGGTGGACAAAACCAGGAGATGCAGACGTCGATGGACAGTTTGACCTTCGCACTGGGGCTGGCAATTTTCCTGGTTTATATTGTGATGGCTTCGCAGTTTGAGTCGTTTATTCACCCCCTTGTGATTATGTTTACGATTCCCCTGGCATTAATCGGTGTGGTTGTGGTGTTGTTTGTCACCGGTGTGCCTTTGAGTGTGGTGGTCTTTTTGGGGGTCATTATGCTGGCCGGGATTGTGGTGAACAATGCCATTGTCCTGGTAGATTATATCAATCATTTGCGGAAAACCGGTCTGTCGAAGATAGAGGCGATTGTGCAGGCCGGTTCGGTTCGTTTGCGGCCGATTTTGATGACGACTGCAACCACCGTGCTGGGGCTTTTGCCCATGGCACTGGGGCTGGGGGATGGGGCGGAGATTCGAACGCCAATGGCGATTACGGTGGTGGCCGGGTTGGTGAGTTCGACGATTTTGACGCTGATTATTATTCCAACGGTATATTCGATTATCGATCGGGGGGAATAGGCAGGATCGCAGAGGGCCGCTGAACCGCGCCCCTCCCCTGCCCGAGGGCTGCAGACCCCTGCCTTCTTACAAAAGATGATTTGTTGCATTTTTCTTTTGTGTAAAGCCTTATTTTTTTGTATTTTCAATGTTTGTAAGCAAACACTTTCAGTAACTTTTTGG
>JAPUJS010000543.1 GCA_027296045.1 bacterium
GCCGCGATGTGCTGTTCCGGGCGCTCAAAGGCTGTCGGGTCGGTCTGATTGTGGGCACCCTCACCACCCTCATCGCCACGCCTATTGCCATCCTCTTTGGCATCATGGCCGGCTACTTCGGCGGGTGGATCGACGATATCATCCAATATGTTTATACCACCTTAAATTCCATTCCCGGCATTCTTCTGATCGCCGCAGCCATGCTCATTGTAACCACCCGGCTGCAAACGGCTCATACCGTCTATGGTGCCGACACCCGACTCGTCTGGCTGTGCGTGGTGCTTGGTATCGGCAGTTGGACCGGACTTTGCCGCGTGCTGCGCGGTGAAACCCTGAAAATCCGCGAAAATGACTACATCCAGGCCGCCGAGGCCTTCGGCGTCAGCCACCTCAAAATCATGTTTCGCCACATCTTGCCCAATGTGATGCACATCGTACTCATCACCGTCATTCTGCGCTTCAGCACGCTGGTCCTGGCCGAAGCTGTCCTGGCATACGTCGGCATCGGTGTGGACCCCTCTATGGAAAGCTGGGGCAACATGATCAACGGCGCCCGAATGGAAATCTCACGAGATCCCATCGTCTGGTGGAACCTGGTTGCAGCCTTTCTCTTTATGTTCGGCCTGGTCTTGTCGGTCAACATCTTCGGAGATGCCGTTCGGGATGCGTTTGATCCCAGACTCAGAACGGAATAATGACTGGAATAACCCCTGATTCTGCTATGAGCGATCACACCCAAAAAACACATACCCCCCTGCTCTGCGTCCGAAACCTCAAAACCTATTTCCGCACGCCCGAAGGTCTGGCCCGGGCAGTGGACGGAGTCTCCTTCGATATTCAAAGCGGAGAAATATTCGCGCGAGTCGGTGAATCTGGCTGTGGCAAATCCGTGACAGCCCTGTCCATCATCCAGCTCATTCAAAAACCTGCCGGATTCATCGCCGGTGGCACAATCCACTACAGGGGACAGGATATTATCCGGATCCCCGAACTCGAAAAACGGGCACTGCGCGGCAACGAGATCTCTATGATCTTCCAGGAGCCCATGACCTCTCTCAACCCGGTCTTAACGGTGGGCAACCAGATTGTAGAGGTGATCCAGCGACACCAGAACGTGCCGGCTGAAAAAGCCCGAAAGCAAACCGTAGAAGCCCTCGACATGGTCCGCATTCCAGAACCTGCCCACCGGTTTCATGAATATCCCTACCAGCTTTCTGGGGGGATGAAGCAACGTGTGATGATCGCGATGGCCCTGGCCTGTCGACCGGGCCTGCTCATTGCCGACGAACCCACCACCGCCTTGGACGTCACCATCCAGGAACAGATCCTCGTCCTGATTCGGGACCTGTGTGATCACTTTGGCACGGCCGTCTTATTCATCACCCACGACCTGGGCGTTGTGGCCGAAAATGCCGACCGTGTGGCCGTGATGTATGCCGGAAAAATAGTCGAAGAATCCAATTGCAAAACCCTCTTTCAAAACCCCGCCCACCCCTACACAGTCAAACTCCTCCAGTCTCTGCCTTCTCGCCAGAAACAGAATGAAGCACTCCAGACCATCGGAGGTCGGGTGCCCAGAGCCACCGATTTTCCAGCGGGCTGTCGCTTTGCCGAGCGGTGTCACAAGACTCTGGATCTCTGCCGACAAACCGATCCCGATCTCATTTCACTGTCAAACAATCACCGGGTAGCCTGCATAGGCTACGACACCCGGATTGTCGACCCACCCTTGACCCCATCCGAAGTCCGGGAAGAAGCTTTTTCCCGTCCGAAGGCAGCCCGTCAAACCGATAGCCTACCGCTGATTCGAACTCGGGACCTCCGGGTCTGGTTCCCCATCCGTCGCGGCCTGTTCAAGCGTATTGTCGGTTATGTCTACGCTGTCGACGGCGTAAACCTGACGATTTCAAAGGGCAAAACGCTTGCCCTGGTGGGCGAATCCGGCTGTGGCAAAACCACCCTGGGGCAGGCCCTTATCCAGTTGCGCCGTCCCACCGGGGGCACTGTGACCTATGCAAATGTCGACCTGACAGCGCTGTCCCGCGCTCAACTCAAGCCCTATCGCAGACGCCTGCAGATCGTCTTTCAAGACCCCTTCAGTTCTCTGAACCCCCGCCAGATGGTCGGTGAAATTTTGCAAGAAGGCATGGAAGCGCACGGAATCGGACGCACCCGAACAGAACGTCTGGAACGGGTGCAGGATCTGATGGAACAGGTGGGACTGGACCCCCGGATGGTACATCGTTACCCCCACGAATTCTCCGGCGGCCAGCGCCAGCGCATCGGAATTGCCCGTTGCCTTGCCGTCGACCCCGAATTTATCATCTGTGACGAACCCACCAGTGCCTTAGATGTCTCTGTGCAGGCTCAGATCATCAATCTCCTGAGTGAACTCCAGGCAAACCTGGGCCTGACCTATTTGCTGATCACCCACGACCTGTCGGTTGTAGAATATCTGGCTGACGAAGTGGCCGTGATGTATCTTGGGAGAATTGTAGAGCGGGGTTCCCGCGACGAAATCTTCAACCATCCCAAACATCCCTACACCCGCGCTCTGCTCTCCGCCGTGCCCAGAATAGACCCGGGCACAAGGATCGAAAAAATCCAGCTTGCCGGAGATGTGCCCTCCCCCATCCACCCACCCGAGGGCTGCCACTTTCATCCCCGCTGTCCGGACCGCCTGGAAGAATGCGTCCGGGAGTATCCCGCAGAATATGTATTCTCCGAAACACACGCTTGCCGGTGTGCTCTTTACAGAACTCAGTCCTGAAAAATCCATGCCAGATTCCAGACCCGAGACCCTTTACTGGACCGTCCATCCTCTCCTTCAAGAATCCAGATTTAAATCCACTTTGCTCATTGCCATCATCTCGATTCTCAGTGTCGCTGTTGCCTTCAGTTTCGAAGGCTCCGGCTGGGGGTTTCTCACCTTTGCCGTGCTTACCGCCGCCATGTCGCGTTATTTTTTACCCACCCGCTATACTTTAAACAATCAGGGCATCACCATATCTCACCTGGGCAGTCGGCACTTGCCCTGGGCAGGCTTTCAAAGGGCCGTGCCACAGCCCGATGGCGTCTTTTTAAGCCCCTTTACCAGCCCGCACCGACTGGATGTATTTCGAGGCTGCTTTATTCGATTTAGAGACAACCAGAATGAGGTCTTAAATGTCGTCCGAAACCACATCCCGCCTAACGCGTCTTAAAAAAGCCTGGGCCCACGCCTTTGCCGTCTCCCCTCCCGGCAGCGAAATCACCCCCGACGAAATCGACCTGGCAGAACGGGTGGCTGTCTTTCTCGTCAAACGGCGCCTCACCGTTCCCGCGCTCATACTCTTAGAAACCGGCCGGCCCCTCAACTTTCTTGGCAGCCAGTTTTTAACCTTTCTCTCCCCCTTTGTTTCCATTATCTTCTCTCAAACCCAGGATTTCGATCGCTTCACTCACTTTTTAGAAAAGCGAAAAAGCATCGACTGTCTCATCCACAAAATCATGGAAGTGGAAGACCCGCATGGATAATCTCAACGTCATCATTGCCACCGACTGTGGCAGCACCACCACCAAAGCCATTCTTATCGAAAAAAAAGACGGCACCTACCGCCAGACCTTCCGTGGCGAAGCCCCTACTACCGTAGAAGCCCCCTTTGAAGACGTCACGCGGGGCGTGCTTAACGCCATCCAGGAAGTCGAAGAACTCTCTGGCCGCACCATCCTGGACGGCGAAACCATTGTCACCCCCGCCGAAAAGGACCGAGGCGTCGACATCTACATCTCCACCTCCAGTGCCGGCGGCGGCCTCCAGATGATGGTCGCAGGCGTCGTCCAGACCATGACCGGCGAAAGCGCCCAGCGTTGCGCCCTCGGAGCCGGCGCAATTGTTATGGATGTCTTGGCCTCCAACGACGGCCGCAGACCGCACGAAAAAATCGAGCGCATCCGCCAGCTTCGCCCCGATATGGTCCTGCTCTCCGGCGGCACCGATGGCGGCACCGTCTCCCACGTGGTCGAACTGGCCGAATTCATCTCTGCTGCCGACCCCCGACCCCGATTCGGCACCGGCTTCCAACTACCGGTCATCTACGCCGGAAACAAAGACGCCCGCAAAGATATTGAAGGCGTTCTGGGCGACAAAACCGCCCTCACGATTTCTGACAACATCCGCCCCACCCTCGAAGAAGAAAACCTGGGACCAGCACGCCGCGTCATCCACGACCTCTTTCTCGAACACGTCATGGCACAGGCCCCCGGCTATCGCAAGCTGATGGGCTGGACCGGTGCCCCGATTATGCCCACACCCGGCGCGGTTGGCCTGATGATGCAGTCGGTTGCCAAACAGCAAAACATCAACGTTGTCGGCGTCGACATCGGAGGTGCTACCACCGATATTTTCAGTGTCTTCAGCGACATCTTTAACCGAACCGTCAGTGCCAACCTGGGCATGTCCTATAGCATTTCAAACGTCCTGGCCGAAGCCGGCCTGGAAAATATCATGCGCTGGGTGCCCTTTCAAATCGACGAAGCAGACTTAAGAGACCGTATCAAAAACAAAATGATCCGTCCCACTACCATCCCGCACCTTCTCGAAGAACTCCAGGTCGAACAGGCCATCGCCCGCGAAGCCCTCCGCCTTGCCTTTGTGCAGCACCGAGCTTTGGCCGTGGGCCTCAAAGGGATTCAGGCAGAACGCACCCTATCCGACGTCTTCGATCAAACCGGCACCGGCGAAAGCCTCATCCAAATGATGGACCTCGACCTCCTCGTCGGCTCCGGCGGCGTCCTTTCGCACGCCCCCCGTCGAAGTCAAACGGCCGCCATGCTCATCGACGCCTTCCAACCAGAAGGCGTTACCCGACTGGCTGTAGACAGCATTTTTATGATGCCGCACCTGGGCGTGCTCTCTTCGGTTCACGAACAAGCCGCCGTTGAAGTCTTCGAACGCGACTGCTTGATCTACATAGGCACCTGTATTGCCCCAACCGGGACCGGCAAGCCGGGAAACACCTGTTTGTCGTATAAGCTTGACCTGCCAGACGGCACCCAATCGGGGACACTCAAAATGGGCGAACTTCGGCACTTCCCGCTCGACACCGAGCAAGAAGCTCCTCTCACCCTTCGTCCCGAACGGGCCTGGGATGTCGGAGCAGGCCCCGGACAGGAAATTCAAATAAGCGTACGGGGCGGCATCGCCGGCATCATTCTCGACGGCATAGGACGCCCCATCGAAATCTCGCAAGACGAACAAGAAGGTGTTGCTCAAATTCATGCCTGGAACCGGGCGCTCGATCTCTACCCAAACGGGCCCTAATGCGGAGGGTTCGGAAGAAATTTGTGCTTCCGAACCCTTTTTTAATTTGCAAATCCCTTATTTATACCTAATATTAGAGGCCCGTAAATGTGAACATATAAACTCAATATCCTAATGGCACATGCATACACCCCCGGCCTCCGGGTGACCCGACAGGCCACGCTTCAAAGACGTCGGCAACTTCCACTGAAGGGCGAAGTGTGTGTTTCCCAGGGGGAAGCGGTTCAGCCC
>JAPUJS010000544.1 GCA_027296045.1 bacterium
GCATACCCGGTCGCCTGTGCTCGCCACTGATCGGTCAATACAAATACAATATTGGGCTTCTTTTTATTGGCCACAAAAACCTCCTCTGATCACGCCAGTTCAATACGCTTTATCACGCGTTTCAAAACCCACTCACCAGCGATCGTATTTTTTTGAGTGCGATGCATCGATCGGAACACGCGTTCCAGATCGCTCATTGTTCTTCCTCGTTAATGTATTCAGATATGCCAGGCATTGCGCCACGCGCCCTCGAACACCCCCGACACCCCATGCCTCCTGGCGTAGCGGCAGCACCCCCTACACCTCCCCGTGTGAGTGCCTCCGATAAACACAGGCGCTCTGTCGCACAGGCCGTCTCGATCCTGGCCTTCCTCTACGCCCCATAATAACCCCGTCCATCCATAAAGGCAACAACCGCTGCAACAGTCACTCCGAGTAGCATCTGCCGTCATATCGCACACGCCCGCCGTGCAGCCCACCCAGGGGCAGAGGCGCGCCTTTATCCGATTATCCATAATGATGACGCCCTAAATTCCGGGTAGCATCTTCCAGAACTGCGAACGCCCTGTTCCAGCGTACGGCGTTGTGTAACAATATATGTAACAATAAAAAACGGACATCTATGAAAACCTGTTGAGCCTACAGGCGCCAAAAACCGCTTTTTTCGGGGTATTTTCACAATCTATCCTGCCCTCACATCAGAACTTCCTGCTTGAAAGCAGGCGCTCTATAAAAACAAAGGCCTACGATTTTACTCGTAAGCCTTTATTTTTATTACATTTTTGGTGGGCGATACCGGACTCGAACCAGTGACTTCCTGCTTGTAAGGCAGGCGCTCTAACCAACTGAGCTAATCGCCCATTTAAGTCGTTGCTTCCCCTTCCTCGTCCGGTTTTTTCCCTTCACCGATCAGCACAGCAATCGGGACCAGCACGCAGTAGCCGATCAAGAGAAGGATGGGTGCCAGGGTCAGCGAAAGAAAGCCGTCCACCGGAGGCTGCGCCAGGAAAAAGTAGCCCAGCAAAATCACCACAATCCCTGCTATAAAAAATCGCACATTGCGCTTGGCATAGGGCAACTCCCACGACCCCCGGGGCCGACGTTCCTGCTGTCGATCCCGCCGTCGCGCCCGATCCCGCTGTCGGTTCCTGCGTGGTGGCATTACATTTCCTTATAGAATCCATTCCGGGCCAAACGTTCAGCGTTGGATGTCTTCAACCCGAAACTCGGAACGTACGGTATCTAACCCCGCTTCTCTTCAATCCGAGCCGCCCGGCCGCGCAGTTTACGCAGATAAAAAATCTTCGAACGACGCACCTTCCCGCGCCTCGTTCGCTCCACCTGCGCAATCCACGGCGAATGCACCGGGAAAATCCGCTCCACACCCACACCGGCCGTGGCAATCTTGCGCACCGTAAAAGTCTCATGAATCCCGTAGCCCCGACGCTGAATCACCGTGCCCTCAAAAATCTGGATCCGCTCCCTCTCTCCTTCCACCACCCGCACGTGCACCCGCACGTTATCGCCCGGCCCAAAATCAGGCACATCCGATTTCATCTGGTCTGCCGTGACCGCCTTCAACAAAGCATCCATTTTACCTGCACTCCTCTAAAAACGATGAAGGGGAGAATCTCCAACCCAAACATCCAGTGAACCAACAACAATCCGCGTTTATCTTTTTTCTTTTAAAGTGGAGGATCGAGGGGCAGTCTGCGGCCCTCTGCGATCCCGCCTTCCAACAAATCTGGCCTCCGCTCCCGAGTCCGCTGCCTGGCATTTTCTTCGCGCCACGCCGCAATCTTCTGATGATCGCCGCTCAACAACACCTCAGGCACCGAAACCCCTTCAAACTCTCGCGGGCGAGTATACCACGCACAATCCAAAAGCCCGTTCTGAAACGAATCTCCCAGCGCCGACTCTGCATCGCCAAGCGTGCCCGGAATCAACCGCACAATCGCATCGATCAAAACCAGGGCAGGCAACTCCCCGCCACTCACCACATAATCACCAATCGAAATCTCGTCCGTCACATACCGCTCTCGGATCCGCTCGTCCACACCCCGGTAGTGCCCACACAACAACACCAGCCGATTTTCCAAAGACAATTCATTGGCCATCGACTGGTCCAACTGCTGCCCTTCGGGCGTCAAAAAAATCACCCGATTCAAAGGCCCCTCTTTCGAGAGCGCTTTGAGCGTCCGAGCAATCGGCTCGGGCTTAAAAATCATCCCTGCACCACCACCATACGGCGTGTCGTCCACCGTCTGATGCACATCGTCCGTCTGATCCCGCAGATTGTGCGCAACAATCTCCACCAACCCCGCCTTCATCGCCCGGGCAGGAATGCTATACGACAGGGCCTCCCGGATCAAATCCGGAAAAATCGTCATCACATCAATGCGCAAAGCGCCCACCCCCGATCGCTATAACAAGCGCCCGCATTACAACAACCCTTCCAACTCCCCATCCCGCACCACAATCCGACCCGCCTCCCGATCCACCGTCAGCAAATCGCGCACCGCCGGCAGCATTACTTCATCCCCATCCCGATCCACCACATACACATCGTTGCCCGGAAAACACAACACGTCCACAACCGGCCCGATCACCTTGCCGGACGCTGTCACCACCTCCATCCCCACCACTTCAAATACGTAAAACGTATCTTCCGGCAATTCGTGTATCTCGTCTTGAGGCACCTGCAAATAACTGTTCCGATACACCCTCACGGCCTCGGGTGTCTCCACCCCCACAAACTTGACCGCCAAACGTCTCCCCACCCGGCGGACCTGCTCGATCTGAAGGGTTTCAACACGTCCATCGGGAAGCTCGACACGCACCCGGTCCAGATCCTGAAAGCGTTCTTCAAAATCCGATAGGGGGAACAAAAACGCTTCGCCCTGAAGCCCCCGGGACTTCATCACCTTCCCTACTGCGACAAAAATGGGTTGGTCTTCGGCCAAGCTTCTTACGCCTCTTCAGATGCAGCAGCTTCAGAAGCTTCTTCGGCAGGGGCGGTTCCGGTTTTGGCTTCATGCATTCTCTTCAAAATACCCTGTTTCCGGAGCAGGCTTTTCGCCGTATCGGTCGGTTGTGCGCCCTCTCCAAGCCAGTAAATCACCCGATCTTCATTCAGCTTCACCACCTGCGGATTCTTGGTCGGGTCATAATGCCCCAGATTCTCAATAAACCGGCTACCCCGCGCCGACCGAGAATCTGCCACCACCACCCGGTAAAAAGGCGACTTCTTGGCACCCATCCGCATCAATCGAATCTTAACCAAAACACATCTCCTTCACGTTAATATATGGAACCACATGACACGTTCGTTTTCCTACGATCCCAAAAACGGCATGGCCATCCGTCCGCTCTTCTCCATTCGGGCCATGCGTTTCATCATTTTCTGCATCATATTAAACTGCTTGATCAGCCGGTTCACTTCCTGAACAGACCGTCCACTCCCCCTGGCAATCCGCCGCCTGCGACTGCCGTTCAGAATATGTGGCCGCGCCCGTTCTTCCCGGGTCATCGAAAAGATAATGGCCTCCACATACACAAAAGCCCCCTCGTCCACCTGCATCCCCTTGAGCGCTTTGTTTGCACCCGGAATCATCTGCAACAATTGGTCCAGAGGACCCATCTGTCGGATCTGATTCAACTGTTCCAAAAAATCGTCAAACGTAAACGACGCGGTCCGGAATTTCTTTTCCATCTTCCGCGCCTGTTCCTCGTCCACCGCCGCCTGGGCCTTCTCCACCAGCGTCACCACATCGCCCATACCCAGAATCCGGGACGCCATCCGATCGGGATGAAAGGCCTCGATTCCGTCCAGCTTCTCACTCACCCCGATAAATTTGATGGGCACGCCCGTCACTTCTCGAATCGAGAGAGCCGCCCCACCCCGCGTATCGCTGTCCATCCGGGTGAGCGCCACACCCGTAAAGGCCAGGCGTTCGTAAAATGTCGAGGCCGCCGACACCGCATCCTGCCCGGCCATCGCATCGCACACGAACAGAATTTCCGACGGATTCACCGCCTCCCGAATCCCCACCACTTCGGCCATCCGCTCTTCATCCACCTGCAACCGGCCCGCCGTGTCCAGAAGGACCACATCGTGGGCGGCAATTTCTGCAAGCGCCATCCCCTCCCGACAAATAGCTATCGCATCGGTGCCCTCCGGCGCCCGGTGCACCGGCACGTCAATCGACTCGCCCAGCACCGACAGCTGATCCATCGCCGCCGGTCGATAGATGTCTGCTGCTACCAGCAACGGGTTCTTCCCCTGCTCCTTCAGCATCCGTGCCAGCTTGCCCGCCATGGTCGTCTTCCCGGCCCCCTGAAGCCCCACCATCATCACCGCATTCGGTCCCGGACCCGGCAGATGCAAGCCCACGTGCGCCTCGCCCATCAGACCCACCAGGGTATCGTGCACCACCTTCACCACCTGCTGCCCCGGGTTCACACTTTTAATTACTTCCTGACCCAGAGCCTGCTCTTTGACCCGGCTGATAAAAGTCCGCGCGACCTTGTAGTTGACATCGGCTTCCAAAAGCGCACGACGTACCTCCCGTAAGGCCTCGTCAATATTCGATTCGGTCAGCTTACCCTGGCCTCGGAGCTTTTTAAAAACCCCTTCCAGCCGCTCTGTGAGTTGCTCAAACATACGCTGTCCTCTGCACCGGGTGGGCAAATTGGGAACAGAACGTATAATATATAAGATTCACTTCTTTCATGCAAGCCGGAAAATCGAAAAATAAATACCGGTTTAACGAAATAAGATTCTGTAAAATGGCCACTTAAAACACATGCCCGGTCTCAGACCTTCTCCATAATAGTTCGGTCTGAGCCGGGCCCAATACGAGCAGATCCTGTGGAAGGCTCAGGTCTCCACAACCTGTTCTCGCAACGCCAACCCCGCCTCCGTTGCCTGCCGGAGTGCCGCCACATTCTCCCTCACCTTCCCATCTCGAAACGCCGCAGAGCCCGCCACCACCACATCCACCCCCGCCGCCACTACATCTGCCGCATTCCCCGCACCAATCCCCCCGTCTATTTCAATCTCCGTATCAACCCCCTGTCTTTCAATCTCGGCCCTCAAATCCCGAACCTTTGGCAACGACTCGGGCATAAACGACTGCCCCCCAAATCCCGGTTCCACCGACATCACCAGTGCCAGATCCAACTTCGGCAGCAACGGAAACAATTCCGACACCGGGGTATCCGGCTTCACCGTCGCCCCCGCCTTCATATCCGCCTCCCGGATCCGATCCAGAAGCGCATCCATTTCCGCCTCCACTTCCACATGTACCGTAAAAATATCTGCCCCGCTGTCTGCAAACGCCTGCACGAATGCTCCAGGATCGCTAATCATCAAATGCACGTCCAGCGTCAACTCTGTCACCTTGCGAATGGCTTCCACGACGAGTGGACCAAAGCTAATATTGGGCACAAAATGGCCGTCCATCACATCCAGGTGAATATAATCCACCCCCGCATCTTCCACTCGCCGAACCTCCTCTTCCAATGTCCGAAAATCTGCCGACAGAAACGAAGGAGCGATTTTGACCATGACAACCCTTTCGATAAATGTACCCATCCCAATGCCGAAAAGATCCAGGCCGCTCGCCTGAATCCCGCCTACAACTTGCTCACCATCAGTCGCACGTTCGTCTGTAGCTTCACCGCCTCCCCCGGTTGAGGCGACTGCCCAATCACAATATTCGGCTCATAAGCCGTACTGAACTTATATCGGATATTTTCCGACCGCAACCCCATATCCTGCAACAACCGCCTGGCCTTCGCCAGATTCATCTCCACCAGATTCGGCATCGCCACCACCGCCCGAGGCGGACCGGTACTGATGACAACCGACACCTTCGCGCCGACATCCACCTTCGTGTTCGGTCCCGGATCCTGCCGAAGGATCTCCCCCTCTTTCACCGTCCGAGACGGCTCTCCCGTCACCGCATCCAGAACCAATCCGCTTTGCTCAATCCACAGACGCGCCTGTCGCAACATGCGTTTGCGAACATCCGGAACCGTATACAGCCGGCTCCCTTTACTGGGCACAACATACACCGTGCGGTTGGGCTTCACTTTGGAAGCGGCCGCCGGGCTTTGCGACAAAATATGACCCTCAGGCACCGAAGTATCCCAGCGAGGGTCCCGCGTTTTCATATGCAACCCCCGCCTCCGCAACCGCACCCGGGCCTGGTCGGATCTCAGTTCCACCACATTGGGCACTTCGACCTGCTGCCCCTTCCGCACCAGCCGGGGCATCACAATCGTATCCACCACAATCAGCCCCACCGTGCCGGTGAAAATCGCGCAGGCAACAAATAAAGTCACTTCCCGCAAAACCGCTTTGAGGACGCCCATAATCCTTACCTGACAAAATCCGAGAACAAACACCAACCCACCCAAAAATAGGCCAAGCCGTTCATCCTGTCAAGCAAGGCCCCTCGGCTAAACCCGCTAGCCGCAGATCGGTTCGTTCATCCTGTCATACAAGAGCCATTCGGCAAACTTGCTATCCACATCGCCGACCGGTTCGTTCCCTACTTGAAAAACCGCATCGACACCCGGTGCGAAACCCCCAATACCGTATGAAACAAAGCCGCATAATCCACCTGCATCCACCCCTTCCGAACCCCCATCCCGGCGGCCATCCGCTCGGGATGCCCGCCTGCCCCAACGCGCAACAAAACTCCTTCCCGCAACCGATATTCCAAGCCCACCCCCGATCCGGTCGGCATCCCCGATTCCTTCTGAATATCCGCCACCAGAACCACGCCCCCGGCCCCTTCCACCCCAATGCCCATCATCCCACCCTGACCCAACACCCCCATCCGGGTGCCCCCGGCATTCCAGGCAACAAGCCCCCAGGTCACCCCTTTTTTCAACACTGCCTGAACCCCCAGATCAAACACCGTCCACCGACGGACTGCCCTTTGCGCCACCCGAACCTCCAACCCTCACACCGTCCCCCCCCAACCCCCCCCCCCGGCAAAAAAAAAACCCAAAAGGACCCCAAACCCCAAAGCCACAAAAAAACCCAAACCAAAAAAAATAAAAAACACACCCCACCCCAATTTACCCAATTTGAAAAAACAAACAA